>CAYNVK010000572.1:0-2454 GCA_964400395.1 uncultured Lentimicrobiaceae bacterium
TATTTGTATCTATGAGCAAATGTAATATTAATTTATGAAACATATGCAAATATGGTAGGATTTGATAATTTGAAAATGTGGGAATTTGGGAATTTGAAAATGCGATAATGCGATAATGCGATAATGCGATAATGCGATAATGCGATAATGCGATAATGTGATAATGCGATAATGTGAGAATGCGATAATTCGGTAAATTAGCACATCAGCAAATCAGAACATTTTCACATCCTAAAATCCTAAACACCTAAACACCTAAAACCCTCTCATTAGCACATTAGCACATCAGCACATTTTCACATCCTAAACCCCTAAACCCCTAAACCCCTAAAATCCTCTCATTAGCACATTAGCAAATCAGCACATTTTCACATCCTAAAATCCTAAACACCTAAACACCTAGAACCCTAAAATCCTCTCATCAGCACATTAGCACATCAGCACATTTTCACATCCTCACATCCCCAAATCCTCACATCCTAAACCCCTAAACCCCTAAACCCCTAAAATCCTCTCATCAGCACATTAGCACATTAGCAAATTAGCACATTAACACATTAACACATTAACACATCCAACATACTATTTCAAAATTTCCCTCGAAATAATCATCTGCTGAATTTCGGATGTTCCTTCGTAAATCTGGGTTAGTTTGGCATCGCGCATCAGGCGTTCCACATGGTAGTCCTTCACATAACCGTAGCCGCCATGTATTTGTACAGCCTGGGTTGTAACTTCCATTGCTATTTCGGCAGCATAGTATTTCGCCATGGAACTGGCGAAGCCATAGGGTTTGCCCTGGTCCTTGAGCCAGGCGGCCTTCAGGCAGAGGTTGCGTGCATTTTCAATTTTTACCGCCATATCAGCCAGTTTAAAGGCAATGGCCTGGTGGTTCGAAATATAGGCGCCAAAAGTTTTCCGCTCTTTCGAATATTGCAGGGCGCGTTCGTAGGCACCACCGGCAATGCCCAGCGCCTGGGCCGCGATGCCGATACGGCCGCCTTCGAGGGTTTTCATGGCAAAGGTAAAGCCGAAGCCATCGTCGCCAATCCGGTTTTCCTTGGGTACTTTCACATCGGTAAACATCACCGAATGGGTATCGCTGCTGCGCATCCCCATTTTATCCTCGTGCGGCCCCACGCTGATGCCCGGCGCATGGCGGTCGACAATCAGGCAGTTGATGCCTTTGTGCATTTTTTCGGGATGGGTTTGCGCAATCACAAGGTACGTGCCTGCCGTGTTGCCGTTGGTAATCCAGTTTTTGGTTCCGTTTACCAGGTAGTAGTCGCCCATATCCACAGCGGTGGTTTTTTGCGAGGTGGCGTCGGAGCCGGCATTGGGTTCCGAAAGCAGGAAAGCGCCGATTTTTTCGCCGCGGGCCAGGGGTTTCAGGTATTTTTCTTTCTGCGCCTCGGTGCCAAACGCTTCGAGGCCATAGCATACCAGCGAGTTGTTTACACTCATAATTACGCTTGCCGACGAATCCACTTTCGAGATTTCTTCCATTGCCAGCACATACGAAACCGTATCCATACCGCCTCCGTCGTATTTTACATCCACCAGCATACCCAGGAAACCGAGTTCGGCCATGCGCTGTACATGCCGGGTGGGGTAAATGGCGCCCGTGTCGCGTTCAATAACATCGGTTATGAGTTCCCGCTGCGCAAAATCGCGGGCAGCATCACGTATCATCAGTTGTTCTTCGGTGAAATCAAAGTCCATAGCAAGCAATTTTTAAAATGTGAAAATACTGAAACCGGTTCTCAAATATATAACAATATTGTTATATGGATAAGTTCGATATAAAATATATATTTTTCGGCAAAAGTATTCCAATATTTATGTTAACAAACAATTTGTCAATGGTTAAAATGGATTAAATGCAGAAAATGAAAGCGATGCCATGCTCCAGTTTTTATTTGCAAAAGTGGCAGGTTAAACGTAATAAAATGCCTGATGTACAAATTGCCCGTAAAATGGACACCCGGGCTGCAACACTATGGGTAAAAATGCCTGGCGGGCCCAAAAAACGCTGCCGGCCGATTTTATTTATCATGTTTGCGAATGTGGAAAAATTCGTGTAGGTTTGATGCATTATTTATAATTCCTGATATTGCCGCATTTAATGAATTTGAGGGTTGAACGCCTGATGTTTTTCAGGATTTTCTGCAGCTTAAATCATCAGCAACTTATGTGCTGTTTTTATCCGGATAAAAAATATAATGTTTATCCCAGGTTCAATATATTCAACACCTGGGCATGCTTACAATATGTAATGTAATCTTCTGCTATGAAAACTATCGGGTTACTCCTTTTTTCGTTCCTGTGTGGAATGTTGCCGGTATCGCGGCTTATGGCCCAGGACTTTCTTTCAAAAACACTCAGCGACGAGTTGAACAGCCATTTCAGCAGCCTGCAGAAACAGGACAAACCGCCCTACTTTATGGCTTACCG
>CAYNVK010000573.1:0-2447 GCA_964400395.1 uncultured Lentimicrobiaceae bacterium
CGAAAAAATTGACATGCTCGATTATGCTGACCTGGTAGCCATTAACAAATCCGATAAAAGAGGCGCCCAGGATGCCTTGCGCGATGTACGCAAGCAGTTTGCCCGCAACCGTATGCTTTTTACCGCCGACCCCGAAAAGCTGCCGGTTTTCGCCACCATGGCTTCGCAGTTCAACGATCATGGGGTTAACCAGCTTTACCGCGAACTGATCAGCATCATCAATAAAAAAGCATATACCAGCTTTAACCAGCGCATGGATTCAGAGGTTGAGGCTGCGCAATCTCCGGGTATAATTCCGGCGAGGCGCACCCGCTACCTGGGCGAAATTTCGGAAACAGTACGAAACTATAATACCTGGGCACGGGAACAAGCAGCCCTTGCCAGCCGGCTTTATGGCCTCCATGTCGCGATAAACGAACTGAACCGGGATCGCGACAAAACAGCCGCAGAGTCAACCATTAACAACTATCCTTCAACTGCTGAAAACACGGTGGCTGATCCGGCATCTGAACTAAAAAAACTATACCGTCAGAGCTGGAAAAATCTTCACCCCGATTCGCAAAAGATCCTGGAAGAATGGGAACAAAAAGTTAAGAAACTAAAAAAAGATACTTTCAGCTACCTGGTGCGCGGCAAGGAAGTAAAAGTGCAGACTTTTACCCAATCCCTCTCGCATCTGAAGATCCCTAAAATAGCAATGCCCCGCTACAAGGACTGGGGCGATATACTGTATTGGTGCCTCACCGAAAACGTACCCGGTGAATTTCCGTATGCTGCCGGACTTTACCCGTTTAAACGCGAAAACGAAGACCCAACGCGCATGTTTGCCGGCGAAGGCGGCCCCGAACGCACCAACAAAAGGTTTCATTATGTTTCGATGGGTATACCTGCCAAAAGACTTTCAACAGCCTTCGATTCGGTTACGCTTTATGGCGCCGACCCGGGACGAAGGCCCGATATTTATGGCAAAATAGGAAATTCGGGTGTATCGGTTGCCTGCCTCGACGATGCAAAAAAACTATATTCAGGCTTCAATCTCTGCGATCCTTCAACTTCGGTTTCCATGACCATTAATGGTCCGGCACCGGCCATGCTGGGCTTTTTCATGAATACCGCCATCGACCAGCAGTGCGAGTTGTATATCCGCCAACACGGGCTGCAGGATGAAACCGAAAAGAAAATCACCGCCATATACCACGAGCGTGGCACCGTTCGGCCTGCGTACCAGGGCAACCTTCCCGATGGCAATAACGGGCTGGGCCTGATGCTGCTCGGCATTACCGGCGACCAGGTGCTGCCGGCCGGGGTGTACGGGAAAATAAAATCCGAAACCATTTCAACGGTCAGGGGAACCGTTCAGGCCGATATCCTGAAAGAAGACCAGGCCCAGAATACCTGTATTTTCAGTACTGACTTCGCGCTCAGGTTAATGGGCGACGTACAGCAGTATTTTATTGATAACAAAGTACGTAACTTTTACTCCGTTTCCATTTCGGGTTACCATATTGCCGAGGCTGGCGCCAACCCCATTACACAGCTTGCATTTACCCTGGCCAACGGGTTTACTTATGTTGAATATTATGCTTCGCGCGGAATGAATATTGATGAGTTTGCGCCTAACCTCTCCTTTTTCTTTTCCAATGGCATCGACCCCGAATACTCGGTTATGGGCCGCGTGGCAAGGCTTATCTGGGCCAAAGCCATGAAAGGACTGTATAAAGCAGGCTCACGCTCGCAAATGCTCAAATACCACATACAAACCTCGGGCCGCTCACTGCATGCACAGGAAATTGATTTTAACGATATACGTACCACCCTGCAGGCGTTGTATGCCATTTACGACAACTGCAACTCGCTGCACACCAATGCATACGACGAAGCCATCACCACACCAACCGAGGAGTCGGTGCGACGGGCTATGGCCATACAAATGATCATTAACAACGAACTGGGGCTTGCCAAAAACCAGAATCCGCTGCAAGGTTCATTTATCATCGATGAACTTACCGAACTGGTGGAAGAAGCAGTATTGGCCGAATTCGATCGCATTAACGAGCGCGGAGGGGTGCTGGGGGCTATGGAAACCATGTACCAGCGCAGTAAAATACAGGAAGAATCGCTGTACTACGAGCACCTGAAACATACCGGCGAACTCCCCATTATGGGTGTAAATACATTCCTTTCGGGCAAGGGCTCGCCAACTATTATCCCCAAACAGGTAATCAGGGCCAGCAGTTCCGAACAGGAATACCAGATCAGCATGCTGGAACAACTGCACCAAACCTGGCATACGGAAGCCTCCAGGCAATTAAAACTATTAAAATCAACGGCCCTTGATGCCGGAAACCTATTTGAGAGCCTGATTGAAGCCGCCAAATATTGCTCGCTGGGGCAGATCACGCAGGCACTGTTCGAAGTGGGAGGAAAATACAGGCGGAATATGTAGG
>CAYNVK010000574.1:0-2436 GCA_964400395.1 uncultured Lentimicrobiaceae bacterium
CACAGCCATAAATTCAATAGCACAGCAACGGGTACCAAAAGTAAGCGGCCACACCGAGTTGGAACGTGCCCAGTTTACCAATGCATCAAGTTGTGTGAGTATGATACTGCCCCCCTCGTACGACTCGAGGATTGGGAAGTCGTTTTTCTCGAATTCTTTTTTTGATGTTATTCCCATTTCAATGCATGTTTTTTCCAGCCATATAACAGGCCAAGACCTAAAATGAAGAAAAAGATGAGTATTTCAATGTAACCTGTCATTCCTGCGGTTTTCATAACCACGGCCCATGGAAACACAAAAACGGTTTCAACATCGAACACCAGGAAGATAATTGCAAACAGGTAATAACCCACCGTGTACTGAAGCCACGATCCTCCGATGGTTTCAATACCGCATTCGTAAGGCTCGAATTTAGTTGGATTATAAGATGTTGGAGGCACAAAACTGGAGAAAAGCATAGCTCCTCCTACCAGTACCACCGCAACAATAAAGAAAAGTACTAGAGCACTACTGTCCATAAATAATTTATTTTTTATTCAGGTTTAGAGGCCGCAAAAGTATAGAATTGTTGAAATTATATATGTATGATTTTTGATATAGCTGTAATTTAGAATTTCTCTAAATTGATTTTTATTCAGCTGAACGCAATATGAAAATTTATAAATTACTGTATATCTGTATTTAACAAAGTTGTCGTTCTTTTCAATGATGCTTATTTCGCAATAAAAATTCCGGCTAAAATCTTAAAAAAGTTATCAACCATTATTCCGCAAATAGAGTTGTTATTTTCTGACGTTTGAACTTGAAAGCTGAATTCAATAACCTGAATGAAGTGTAAGGAACATTAAATTAGAGAAATACACATTGAAAGCGGAACGAAAAACCCGTAAAGCCTGTATATACCTTCAGGAAATATATATAATATTTGTTGCCGGAAAATGAATGCTTATTTGCAATTAACTGCTCAACGCATTTATGATTGCTTCCTTCGAACCTATGATGTACTGGTTCCTGTTAAAGATCTGCATATTGTTAAAACTTTCGACCCACTCCTTATTAATAAGGATACGGATTATTTTGTTATGCGAGGGATTCTTCTCTTTGGGAAATACTGCAAGCAGGTATTTGCTGCTTATCGGCATATAGTAAGCGTTATCAATATCGAAAGTTGAACTTTTTACCTTATTAATATTAATGGCAACCACAGGATTATCAGATGTAATAAATTCACTGTCGTCGGCAATTTTATAAATATTGATGAAGTCAAATTGCCTTGCTTCAATCAGGTGCATGGCCGATTTAAGCTGTGTTACAACAAGGGGAATGCGCGAAATGTTTTTGTCATTGATCTGTAGTTCTTCCAGCGTGTTATTCCTGATATCAACCCTCATTCCCTGCGCATCGAAATAGTGATCAATCCTGAACTGTTTGTTTAACCTGAAGTCTTTTTTTACTTGTGTATTCAAATGATGGATCAGATCCTTCCAGCTCGTATTCCTGCCAAAAATCGAAATTACGGCTGATACCGCACTTTTTTTCATCTCATCCGAGAGCTCGGTAATATCGTCGTTGGTGAGTATCGAAAACAAACGCTCGTAATGGTTTTCAAAAATATCCGTGTAAATATCTTCGAGTTTCTGATTTGATTTTTCGCTTTTAACAGGTGTTTCCTTATGATTTACAGCGCAGCAATCCGAAATACGCTTTTCAGTAATCAAATTAATATCCTGATCTTTTTGCAACGCATGCACATAAAAATCTCGATCCCGAAGGATACCAAAATTTTTCAGGTATGTTTTTGGAAGGAAATGATGCTTGCTGGTTCCGGCCTTCTTCATGTGATGTGCTAAATTGATATTTTTCTTTAAAGATACAGATAATTAATATTCACAAAGTTACAAAAAATAAAAAAGCTTGCAATAATGGCTTTTGGTAAGCAATAAAATAAATGAGAAATGCGCCGGCAAACTTAGTCCTCGTGCCTGCGTTCCATTTCGCGTTTATTATCCTTGGTCTTGAGGGTTTCGCGTTTGTCGTAGTTTTTCTTACCCTTGGCAATGGAGATGGTAACCTTACAGAAACCTTTATCATTGATAAACAGCTCCACCGGCACAATGGTGAGTCCTTTTTCGCGGGTTTTACCCATTATTTTTTTTAACTCACGTCGGTTCAGCAGTAGCTTGCGGGCCCGCTTGGCAATGTGGTTAAACTGGTTGCCGAATTTATATTCCGAAATATGAGCGTTGAGCAAGTATAGTTCATCTCCGTTAAAGGCACAATAGCTGTCGGTGAGGTTCACTTTACCCTCACGCACCGATTTAATCTCGGTACCGAGCAGCACAATGCCTGCAGTGAACTGCTCAACGAGAAAATACTCGAACCCGGCCTTCTTATTCTTTATTGTTATGATATTTGCCATACGTGGCAAAGGTATGA
>CAYNVK010000575.1:0-2433 GCA_964400395.1 uncultured Lentimicrobiaceae bacterium
CCTTTCTCAGAGATTCCATTTTCAGCCTGAACTCAGGTATGGCTTCTGAAACCATGCCGCCGGGTATGGATTTTGTTTCAAAAATTTCAACATCAAAACCGCCCATCCGTAAAAAGTAAGCACAACTCAGGCCCGAAGGACCGGCGCCTATAACAGCGACTTTCAGTCCATTCGGTGCTGCCAGGCTGATATCGGCTTCGAATCCTTTTTCGGCTACAAAGCGCTTTACTTCTTTAATTTTTAACGCCTGCTCATAATTGATGCGTGTGCATTTTGCCTGGCACAAATGGTCGCAGGCCACACCCAGCACATTCGGAAATGGATTTTTAGCCATGATCACATCGAAGGCTTTCTGAAAATCTCCCTGCGAAGTGTGATACAGGTATTCGGGTATATCCTGGTTGGTGGGGCATTCGTCAACGCAGGGGGCGTGGATACAATCGAAAAAGCCTAAAGAACGGCTGCTTTTAATGCTTTTATTTACAAAAGGATCGCGCTGGTAATCCGGGTTGGTAGCAACTTCACCGGCGTAAGCATTTAATTTTTCGAGGGGCGTGGCATCCGATTGCGGCCGTGGTTGCGAGAGCGCTTCAATATACTGGGCCAGCCGTCCGTATCCTCCGGGCTTCAGAATGTCGGAACATACCGTAACCGGTTTCAGCCCGCAATCAACCAGCCTGCTGATGTTGTAACAGTCGGCCCCGGCCGAAAACGAAACATTCAGTTTTCCTGCGAACTCATTTTGCAGTTTGCGCGCAACATTCACGCTTACGGGGTGCAGGGCACGGCCGCTCATATACATCATCTGTTCGTGGGCCGGAAATACGTTTTTATGGTTTACGCTTTCGAGGGTATTGGTAAGTTTAACGCCAAAGAACAAACTTCCGGCATCAGCAGTTTGCTGCAGCCTGGCAATGATACCAAGCGCATCAGGATATTTCAGATCATGCTCAAAGGCAATATCGGGGATGGTATTTTTAAACCCCAGCCTGTTGTTCAATATATCACGGAGTTCGTCTTTACCTAGAAGCGTAGGATTGAGTTTTATAAGTGTATGTAGTTTTTTCTCCTTCAGCAGGTAATGCCCTATTTTTTCAATTTCATCGGGCGGGCAGCCATGCATGGTGCTCAGGGTGATGTTGTCGGAAATGCAATCAGGTATTTCGATGTTTGCCAATTCGGGATATACAGGCAGTAATTCGTTTATGACCTGGTGCTTTGCTTTGCTGCAATCCGCCATGCTTTTCAGAAACCACTGCACATTTGCTTTTTGAATACCCTCAAAATTGTAGCCTATGCTCATGTTAAAAATAAAACCCCGCCCTTGCTGATGGTTTAAACCGAGTTTGTGCTGCAGCAAATGAATAATTATCCAGGCTTTCAGGTATTCGTTGAAAGACTCCTCGATACGAAGCTCCTGCGACCATTCGCAGTTGTAACCCTCGTCCTGCATATCGATACATGGTTTCGATATTTCCAGTTCGTCGAGGGTTTGTATGGTTTTAAGTTCAATATACCGGGCACCGCACAGCCAGGCCGAAATAATGTTCTGGGCCATTTGCGTATGTGGTCCGGCAGCAACACCGATGGGCGTTTCGAGCTGCTGACCGAAAATTTCCATTTTTAATCCTTCATATTCCGCCGGTTTAAAAAATAAGGCTTGAGGGATACCAAAAATTTCATTACGGGAACTGTATTCAGCATCAATTAATGCATAAAGATCTTTAGCAGAAATAGTTGAAAAGGCTTTAGTGTGCGTCATCCGGCAAATAAAAATGGTTAATTTTATCTCACGTAAAAGTAGCAAATTATTGCCATGCAAAGGGATTTATATAAGCAAACATCGTGTGTTATTCTTTCGGCCGGGAGTTCCGGTCGTATGGGAAGTCCTAAGGCTTTGCTGGCTTACGATAATGAGCGGAATTTCCTTCAAAAAATAGCCGGTACCTACTGCCAGGCAGGTATTGGCGAAGTGATTGTGGTTGTAAATGCTGAATTATTGATATTGATGAGGCAAGCTAACATAGCACTACCACAAAACGTAAAAATGGTTGTAAACCACAAGCCAGCCTTGGGTCGGTTTTACTCCTTGCAAACCGGCCTGAAGCTTGTTACGCCTGGGCATTCCTGTTTTTTTCAGAATATCGACAATCCGTTTGTTAGCGGGGAAACCCTGGATAAAATGATAAGTTTTAGCGAAGAGGCAGATGTTGTTAAACCCTGCTTTGGAGAAAAAAGCGGGCACCCGGTACTTGTTGGCCCTACGGTTATCAGGGCTATAATTGCTGAAGCAGATTTTACACATCATATTGATGCTTTTTTACGCGGATATACATTATTAAATGTTGATATTCAGGATGCCCGGATACTGGCAAATATTAACCAGCCGGCTGATTACGGTAAAGCAGGTTTTGAAGTAAAGTTTCCGGGTTG
>CAYNVK010000576.1:0-2425 GCA_964400395.1 uncultured Lentimicrobiaceae bacterium
CGCACGGATAGGATATTTTTTCTGGTGAAATCAAGATACGGGGATAGATCGTAACTGAATGATGTATAACCGTATGGATGAATTCCAAGAGATTTTCCATTTATAAAAACCTCGGAATTCATGTATACACCCTCAAAATAGACGGAGACGCGTTTGCCTTTCCAGTCCGCTGGGACATCGAAACTTTTCCGATACCATCCGATACCTGACGGGAAGTAACCTCCGTCATTACCCATCGGGTTTTTCGGGTTTAATGCGCCTTCTATGCTCCAGTCATGCGGCAAATCGAGTTTTCGCCAGTTTTCATCGTTGAAATCAGGGACATTCGCTTCCGGTTCATCACCCGGATAGAATTTCCAGTCAAAATCGAAAAGCTGTTTACGCAGGTTGGTTTCCTGAGCATTTAAAACTGCAGGGTAATTTGCTGTAAACAAAATCAACAGTGATAGAAGCTGTAATTTTTTCCCCATGGGTCTTGCTTTTAATCCGAAATACTCATACCGTAAATGTATTTAATCTTTTCTATCAACTAAAACATTCGCTGAGGCTGTTTCGGATTGCAGCCTGACCTTCTGCAGCGTGCAGATAATCTCGCTTTTTTTGAAGCGAAAAAGTCTTTTACCTGATTCCGTTTTTCCTTCCCCGGAAAGCAGGCAGGTTCACCATTTTGTGCTATGGCATTCAAAGCATGATACCCCTGTGGTACCACCCCTTAAATCGGCCCCATGACATGAGACACAATTTGTAAGAGGTTGATTGAGTCCGCTCTTATGCATAAATCCATCCTGGCTTATAGTATGATCTGCAGGCGGATTATATTTCGGGTCATTGGTGTTTTCGCATCCTATGAAAAGAACAACCATGACCAGTACCAAAAACACCATCAATGATTTGTAGGTTTTCATTTTTTCCTGATTTTAGTTAACAAATGAGTTCAATGACGAATGTGCCTCTTCTCAAAATAACGCCACATGGCAAAATTATTGCAACCGGTCCGGAGAAGTTATGAACCATACTGAATCCTCGTCCGAAGAATAATCAATTTAATTGTCCGGTCTCCACAGGTAAGGAACACGAATAGCCCTTACAGCTCCGTGGGCATACCCGGGCTTTAGCTAAATTTTGGCACTCACAGCATCGGTAGGCCTGCTTTCCAGACCGTTTTTGTATTTTATGACGATGAAATAATAATACATCTTCCCTTTTTCTGCCGAGTCATCTGTAAAGGTCTCCGTCTTACCATCCAGTGTTTTCAGCAGGCTTTCCTTCCCGTTTTCGGGAGCACGGTAAACCAGTACCGACTGAATATCACCTGCAACGGGAAGTGTCCATTTCAGGGTTATAAACCTGGTTGAGGCGATTGCCGAAACCTCTCCGGGCGGCAAAGCTCCGGCAGCAGGAACATAAACGCTGTAAGGGAGGCTGAAACTGCTCATATCAGTAGCATCCGAAGCAATACACCTTACCCTGTAGACATAATTAATACCGGGCATTACCTGCTTATCCGTAAAACTGTTTGTCATGAAATTCACCGTTCCCATCAACTGACCAGGCCCGGAAGCCTGACCTTCACCCGCGGTGTTGCGAAAAACCTCATAAGCTGTGATTGAGGGGTTTAAGGCAGCCACGTCACTCCATACAAGCTTCACTGCATCGTCTTCAATAAGGGCATTCAGCCTGTCGGGAACCGGCATCCGGCCACCGCTGAAGGAGACGCTGACGCGATTGCTCACGGGACTGATATTGTAAGAAGTGTTTACCGACGCCACTGCATAGCTGTAAACGGCAGGACGACTTGAAACAGGCAGCGTATCAGTATATGTCAGCAGACTGTCCGTGGAATGCAGCATCAACGGCAACTGACGAAGCTCTGAGGTGTATCCGTCGGCCCTGTAAACATAATATCCGTGAACATCATATCCTACCCTCCTGAACCTGAGTGTCACCACATTGCTGTTCCTTGAAGCTGTCAGGTCCTGCGGGGGGATAATATTTCCCCTGTTCCCGCGGAGAATTGCCGGAACCCGTGCGCTGGGCAGGCTACTGCCTGTCCCGTTGTTCAGGACTGCATAGTAATAGTAAGTTATCGAAGGCTGCAGGTCTGAACCGTCAAAATACTCCCTCTGATCAGCAGGAAGCGAGACCACTCTTTTATAATTGTCGTTGTATGAAGTGGACCTGTAAATTTCAATTGCATTGACAAATGCAGTCTGGATATAATCCCATTTCAGCAGATTCCCGCCCTTTTCAGGTTGCGGAGTGACTGTAAACTCCGTGACAATGCCTATGTCAGAAGGCTTTGTAACAAAATTCACATTCACGGTTTCTGACGGTTTCCCCAGGTTGCCAAGGCCATCATACGGAATGGCAATATAACTGTAGATCATGCCGGAGGTCACATCATTGTCCCTCACAAGGGCCACCA
>CAYNVK010000577.1:0-2424 GCA_964400395.1 uncultured Lentimicrobiaceae bacterium
AGAATTTTTGCTACTTTTTGTTCATGCAAAAAGTAGAAAAAGCAAATAGAAAAGAAAACATCTGTTTAACCGACGAATGTCAATAGGCTGCTGTATATAAATGCTTATCAGTTCTTAATTTTTCGCAACAAAAGATTCTTTATTGTCAACTTTATGAGCATTGGGATAAACACTCAAAATTAGGCATCACATTCGCGATACTTATACCGAACTATATTTCAGAAGTCAGGACCAGCGGCAGATCCCGAATAAAATTTCTATTTTTCGTCCTCTTTTTTCAGGAAACAGTTCAGCTGCTCCTGGATGGCAGTTTTATGCAGCTTAAACACGTAAGTCCTGATGCCCTCCGTTCCTTTCATATCTATTTTTGCCTCGGTGGTTTCATATTTTAGTAAATCGTCAACATCCTTCATGTCAATAAGGTACAGCAATTGCATGGTCGAGTCATCGTCCATATATTGCGTATCGAAATGTTGCAGCTTGTACACCTGGTTGTTTGCCAGTTTCAGTTCGAGATCTTCCTTAAGTTTTCGTCCTTCCGGCTTGGGAGGGAAGGGGATAGGCTGTAAGGCTATAAAATAGTTTTCCTTATCTGTAATAATACCGCCTTTGAGTTCTTTCGACTTTGTGAAATAAAATACCGCGGGTTCCATATAAAAATACATGTTGCCATCGGGCGATATCCGTTTTGAAAAATCGCATTGCGCAAAAGATGGCAGGGAAAATGCCAGCAGGAGTATTAACGATAAAGTTTTCATGGCAGTTTGCTTTGAACAAAGATACAAATAAAAAGACTGGTTTAATAAATGCTCAATTTCCTGTCTGAATTATAGGCTCGGAGCTGTTATCGCCATCAGTTATTATTCTGTAAAAGTATAAAGCATTAAAAGTCAGCAGGAAGTGCATTAACATGGCAGTTATACGCTCTCAACCTGAACCGGCATTATAATTTGGTCAGTGGATATATCCCTGTTTTATTTTATTCAGATTATTTTTATTTTTACCTGAATTATAAAAAAAAGGTTCAATGTTTAAAATTCGGGCAGTATTAATTATAGTTCTGGTAGTTTTGGGTAACACGCTTGCCATTAGCCGGAATATTGATGGGTATGAAAATGATACTGTCAGGCCGGCGGATACAGTCTACAGCCTGGGCGATATACCCATAGTGTCGGCTGAGCTTATCAGCCAGACAAGGCAGGAAATAGTGGACCTTATCCCGGATGGTACCATTAAAAAGTTAAAGGCACACAATACGCTGTTGCTGGCTTCCATACACCCGGAACTGCTGGTGCCGGTCGATTCAACTGACCCATCCAAAAATATCAGTTTCCTGAAAATACGAATTATGGATCTTACGCAGGCACAGCGTAAAACTGAAGAAGAAATCTCCGCGCTCTCGGGCATAGTTCAAAACCTCGATCAGATTAAAAGCCGGCTTACGCACCAATTGGTGAAGTGGACGAACACCCGTGTAAAACTGGAACGCGACAGCACGGTGATCAAAGCGCCGGTAAAATTGTACGAAACTCTTGATTTCCTCGATTCAACACTCATTCTGATCACCAGAAAGAGCAGCGCAATCATGGAGGTGCTGGATAAAACAATTGCAACCAATGCCATTATTGAAGCCCAGATCGCAAAAGCGCACGAACTCATTACAAGCAAGCAACTCCAGGCATTTAACAGCGACCACCCCGGGTTTTTTAGCCTGGATTTCAGCCGGATGTTTGGATCGGAGATTTTTAATGCTTTTGAAACATTCTCGAAAATGAATGTTGACGATTTCGTGCACTATATGAAAACCCATGGCAACATTGGTTTCTTTATCCTGCTGCTGTTCGGATTTTTTGTTTACCTGTTTGTAATCATCCGCAAAAAAGTAGTGATCCGCAATACCGGCTTTGGCTATTTTTACAAGGAAATGATCAAGCGTGTGATTGATCATCCTGTGAGTGCCTCCATCATCCTGGTCATGCTGTTCTCAATGGGTCTGTTCCCCGACCGGCCGCTGTTATTCAGGGAATTAACCTTTTATATCATTGCCTTTCCGGTTATTCAGCTAACCAGTAATTTACTGCCCAAACGGTATCACAGCTATATTTATGCTTTTGGCGCAATTATTATATTTTATGTGCTGATACTCGTGTTCCCTTCGGAATTTGTGATCTACCGCGTGCTCCTCCTGTTTATCAGTATTGCTGAAATAGTGCTGCTTACCATGTTTGTGATTTATTTTTTCAAAAAACAGGAACTCGAAAAAAGCCGTAAGCAGCTGATTTATTTTTTCGTGTACCTGCACCTGGCGCTGGCGGTAGTGGGTTTTATTTCCAACCTGGCCGGAAGGGTAACCCTTACCGAAATCGTAATTTTTGCCATATTTTCGAATATATTTTTCGGGCTGGCCATCTTTATCGGGGTAAT
>CAYNVK010000578.1:0-2423 GCA_964400395.1 uncultured Lentimicrobiaceae bacterium
AGCACTAAGCACTGAGCACTAAGCACTGAGCACTAAGCACTGAGCACTAAGCACTCATTTCTTATTCAATTTTATCCACCTGGTTTGCTTCTCCTTTTTTGGATAGCGTAATAAAACAAGCCAGCAGGAAGAAGCGGTCAGCACCCGGAACTATTGGAGCGCTCCGGTATACGCCTTCGGAATCGGGAATGGTAGCATACGAATTGCCATAATCCTGCTTATACCCGAAAATGTTGGTTACGGCGGCATAGATAATGATATTCTGTTTCAACAGGAAACTCCAGCTTACATCGGTACTCCGATAGGACTTGGTATGCTCGCCGTTAAACTCCTGCGAATTGGGATTATTATAAACCCTGGGTGAGGAGTATTTGTAATTTAAACTAACGTACGATCGTAAACCCCCAAACCAGTGCTTGTATACCATGGCAAAATTATGCTTGCTGCTGAAGCCAGGTACGGCTGTTTCAGGATAATTCCGGTAGTTGCGTTTTGTATCGATATACGAATACGAAACCCAGTAATCGCCGTTTTTAATGGTTTTCTTATCTCTCCAGAAAATATCAACACCCTTTGCATAACCACTTCCGGTATTGGAGTAACTGCCCGGCAGGTAAAATGCTTCGCTGTTCAGCTTGGCCAGCCCGCTGTAGTTTTTGTAATATATTTCGGCCCGCACGGTCCTGTCATTCTGCGATTGCTGGTAGCTGAGCGTGTAATGATCGGCCCGCTCGTACTTCAACTGGTTGGTGTACAACAGGTAATCATTAACAGGATCCTGGTAAAACCAGCCATAGGCTGCTGAGAGTTGCCCGTTTTTTGAAATTTTGTAGGCTGCCGAAATACGGGGAGCGGCATTGGCACGTTGCAGGTAGTCGGAATATTCGAACCTTGCCCCGATTCGCGTTACAAATTTTGAAGACGCATACACTTCGGCTTCGGCAAAAGCAACAGATGTGGTGTTTGTAAAATGGCTGCCGATTGAATTTGCAACGGTGATATATTGCTGCGAATAGGTTTTCGAAAACAGTTCAGCACCAAACCTGAATGTAAACTTACTGCTGAATGGATACGACATTACATTCTTAATATGTGTTCCCCGCAACAGTTTATTAAAGTTGAGCGTATCGTAGGCTATATCGTCGGTATTATTTGTAAATGAAGCAGCCAAGGTAATGGTCCATTTATCGCCCAGGTTGCTTTTCCAGGAGGTATTCACAAAATAATTTCCGTTCTTCAGGTTATAATCGTTGTATTTGCCGGTATTGTTCAGGTCTTCCTGAGTAATGGTATACTGGCTGCTGGTGTAACTCGAATACAGTTTCAGCATGCCGGTTTTGCCGGTTTTCTGCCTCAGGCTCAAGGCACCTTCAGTATTCGAAGGATATTCGACCCAATTGTAATTCTGGGGCACAACCCACATATAAGGTGCGAGGTTATTATACGACAAGCTTGCTGTAACAGCGCCGGTTTGCCAAAGCCGGGTTCCGGCTACGCCCAGCCCCACCGTCATAAACGAAAGATCAAGCTGGTCTTCAGCAGGCATATCGTTGGTATTCAGCAACAGTACCGATGATAAAGCCTGGCCGTATTCGGCCGAGTAACCGCCTGTGCTGAAAATAGTACCCTTGAACATAAACGGGTTAAACCTGCCGCGTACCGACATGTTGGGTGCCGACGAACTGTATGGTGCATACACCAGCGATCCATCAATATACGTTTGCGATTCCTCACTATCGCCTCCTTTCACAAACAGTTTTCCCGATTCGCCGTTGGTGGTGGTTCCGGGCAGCGTTTGCAGCGCTCCATACACATCGCCAACGGCACCGGCTGTTGTAATCATATCGAGCGGGGTAAGGATATTGGCCCGTTTTTTATCGCTTGCTTCGAAAGTACCGGCTGTGATAGTGACAGCTTCTAACTTGTTAAATGCTTCCGTTAGCCTGATCTCGAGGTGAATGGGTGTGCCTTTCAGTTCAATTTCCTTCGAAAATGTCTCAAAACCGATAAAAGAAGCCTTCAGCATCATACGCCCTTTTTTCTGGGTTTTAAAGCTGAATTCGCCGTTGGCATTGGTCGAAACACCATCGTAAGTACCCTCAAGGTATACATTGGCACCCGGCAGGTTACCTTCGGCGGTTGAAACAATCCCCGAAATTACTGTTTGTCCTGAAACAGTCATCTGCAGGATTGTAAACAGCAGAATTATGATAAACGTTTTCATGGGCTGCATTTCAATTTATGATGCCGCAAAATTGAGGCATCCGCACACCAGATCAAAAAAATAGTTACCCAACTGTTGAATTTTGAGGATGAAATGCAATATCCGGTCAATTTAAACCAATGTTGTAAAACCGATTTTGCTTAACATAAACTCTCACACCAGCCATTTTGGATGACTGATTTCAGCCGGCACGGCAGTT
>CAYNVK010000579.1:0-2418 GCA_964400395.1 uncultured Lentimicrobiaceae bacterium
TTTCACAGTAAGTACAAAACTTTCGATCTGATTGGCTGTACATGCGGTGAAAAGCATTAACGCTTAATTTTTATTAGGCAGGAAAGGAATTTGTGAAAGTACATTAGCCCTTATGGCCATAAGGATATAATTTTCGATCTGGTAAAACTGGGTAGCAACTACGCCATCAGTAGCTTTTAGTACTTTGCTATAATAGTCTGCTGTCAGTTTATCGGTTTTCTTCTGGAGCTGCATCACCTGCTTTGTCCATGCTTCAGCTTCAACACCGGTCATGGTAAGGTATTTGTCGGCATATTGTTTTAGTAATTCAATGCGCTGTTTTCCGAGTTCTTTCCGCTTTAGTTCATATTCGTCGTACAGTTTCCAGAAAGCATCTTTTTCAGCAGGCGAAGGCTTTACAAATTCGGCTACAACGGCTTTTTTATCCATGCCAAAAGCGGCCTGCATCAGGTCAATTTCTTCTTTATCCGACTGTGAGTAAGCGAATGAGGTTAAAAATAATGTTACTGCAATTAAAATGTACTTCTTCATAATACTAGGGTTTTGATTATTTGATTAATTAAAGATTTAAAATTTAGTTCTTGGTTTTTATCCCGGTTCCATCACCACTTTGCTCTTCTGGAGTTACTGAACAAGCTGTCAATGCCCGGAATATTTTTAATTCTTTTCTTCTGGTTTAGCCCCTAATCCGATCGGGAGTTTCAGATAAAAATTCAGCGATGAATTTTTCATTGTAACATCCGGTGTTTTACTCACATTTACCAGGCCGTAATAATAACTTACACCAACAGCCATGCTTTTAAGTATTTTTTTTGTTTTATATCCAACGCCTCCCGTTACACCGAAATCAAGTCGGGTATATTCATCTTTTACATCCCGTTTGTAAGCCAGGTCGTCGCCGTCCAGTGTAGTTTCAAAAATGTCGTAAGCGTTAGTGCGAAGGCCGGCCTGTGGACCGGCTTCAATATACCAGCGGTTGTTAAATCGTTGATGAAACAGTATGGGGACATAAAAACAGTTTATTTTTTTGCTAAGTGTTCCATCTTTGTAAACGGTATCAAACTCGGGATTCCCGATGGCATAAACAGGCATCCCGGTAGCTCCAACATTTGATTTCACCAATACCCCGGTGCTTATAAAGGAATTATTTTTCACATTGATATGAAAATAAAACCCCAGGTTAAAGTAGTTTTTCCCTTTGGAATTGCTGATATCGTTCAGATACGAACGGTTCAAACCGCCAATCATTCCAAACTCAATTTTTGGGGTGTTCAGCTTTTCACCAAATAAAAGAGAAATAAGCACCTGGGCCTTAGGCGTTAAGGAGAGAAGTAAGAAGAGAGATAGAAGACTAATTTTTGACAGGATTTTCATAAAAAATTAAGGTGTCTTACATGTTAATTAAAGAAGCTCTAAAATCTGGCCTAAATATAGGTCGATTTTTAAAATCATTCGATTCTTTCACGTTGCTTTAATTTTTGACATTTTATCTGCTAATTTCGATTTGGTACGGGCTTTATTTTTTTCTACTGATTGATTCGGATCAGTAACTGCATCTATTGTCCTATCATTAGAGAAAACAACTGCCGATCACACCTTTAGCCAACTTCAGCGAATTTCGGTCCCAAGTGCTATCAAGTCTCTCAGGCATTGGATTACTTAAAGTTAAATCTTCATTTGATTTCTGTGCCAATACCCTTTAGTAAACACAATTAAGAGAATCAGGATTATGCGATTTTTTTTAGATCGACCAATTCCAAATGTGCTTCAAATATTTAATCGGAATTAAGGTTTGTAGTCGCTCATACCTGGCCCGGTTTTGTCATAAACATTAAAAAACTCATCCGGCATGATTGTAGCCACACCATTTTTGGGCTTCTCGTTAAGATCCTTTTCAAGTTTCTTAACTCTGAACTTCCATCCTTTGGGGAGCTTTTTAAAATTGCTTTGTCCTGCAGCCACAAACTGTTCGTAAGTAGACTGCGGTTTGAGGCCCAACTGGAATCCCTTCATTATCCAGGTGTTTCCTTCAGCATCATCAAGCAACAACACGGTTGTTCCCTTTTTCCAGCCCAAAGCGCTTTCCCGGGCAATGGTCATGGGTTTGTAGGGAGTGGATTCGGATACGCCGCCGGTATTGTCGCCCATGTTCAATTGTGCCACCCATGCAGCCTTTATACCATTAAAATCCCGCAACGCACCAATTTCAATATCTGTCCAATCGGGCGTCCAGATTTTCGGTCCGTTCAGCGAAGCACCCTTAACACCATATTCCTGTTTTATCTTTTCGAAGTTGAGGCCTTCGACCAATTCCTGTGGAGCAGTGTTTTTTGAAGCAGGGATGCCATCGTGAGTCAACATGCTGTTGTAACATGCTGCAACCAGCTTTCCCGTATTAGGATCGGGTAATGCGAGAAA
>CAYNVK010000580.1:0-2417 GCA_964400395.1 uncultured Lentimicrobiaceae bacterium
TTAAGATCCGGGAACCCGGAAATATTTCCTGAAAATACGAAAGCCCTGCCATGATAAGTTTCTGGCAGGGCTTCTTTTTTTTATACCCAGTCTTGCCCAGGTTATTTTGCAAACAAAGTTAAAACTGTAGAATTTATTTATTTCATGGATACAACCATCCTGATGCAGGCTGAAACCTATGAAGCTCTTCAAATCCGCTTCGACTCCGCTCAGCGTGACAAAGGTCCTGAAACCCTTGAAACCACATGAAACAACCTGAAACTCTTCAAACCCTCAAACTCTTCAAACACTCAAGCTCTATTCAACCGACAAAATCCGCTCCTTCGGGTATTTCACCGAGTATTTAAACGTTAGTTTCTTTAACTGGCCTGGTTCAAGTTTAACTTTCCACTCCAGCAATCCTGTTTCCTTATCAACCTTAGCACCCCCATCATCCGTCAGACTGACCTCTATATCTTTTTCCTTGCTTACAGGATACTGATCGAAAACAACCAATGTAACGGCCTGCTTTTTATTATTCCGCAGGCTGATTTCCCAGGCGCGCTGCACGGTGCGGTTTGAACCCAGGAGCTGGCTGCTGGTAAAATCTTTCACTTTTTTGCGTTCAATCAGTATGGACTTATCGCGGCCCAGCGAAATATCGAGCGTATCAGTTGCCAGCGAAGCCGAAAGACGGGTTTTGCCGGTAAAGGTACCTTCGTAAAATATACCCGCCGTGGCATCGAGCAAATCGTAATCCTGCCAGTTTGTAACCTTTGCCACCAGGAAAGCATCCCGGTCGAGTTTGGGAGTTGTGTGAAATTCATATTCTGCCTTCACCGATTCGCCACCAATTACCAGGTTATATTCCTTGCCATCCGAAGGCATGCTCATAGGCATAGCAATGGTATATTCCTTAACGGAGCGCACCTGCGACTGGTCGTTGGGCTCAACCTGAAGATTGACCGGCTGCCTGACCGATTTATAACTTGGTGCTGTTGCTGCTACTTCGGATGATTTGCTTTGGCGCGAGATACCATAACCGGTTACTACTACTTCATCCAGTGCCGTTAAGCTTTGTTGCATGCCAATATTAATTACAGGATTATCGCAAACGGTTGTAACCGGGTTCATCCCTACAAAACTAAATTGAACCATACTTCCCATATTGGCATTAAGCGTATAGTTCCCATTTGCATCAGTCACTGCCCCATTGGAAGTTCCTTTAATAATAACTGAAACGCCGGGTATCCCACTGCCATCGTCAACCGAAAAAACACGCCCAGAAACCATCCCCCGGAAAGAAGTACCGGTAACCGGCTTTTCAATAACCGAGCGATTGGGTTCGGTCGCGGTTTTATTGGTAAGATTCAGGTAAGATGTGTAATTCCCCCCAATATACCAGGGCATCAACTTTGGTTCTGTTCCCGATTCATTCGGGTTGCCGGTCGAAAGAGTTAGTTTTACATCTTTCCATTCTTCGCCTGAGTTCTGGCTTATTTTTGCACGGCGCGACAATTCGAGCGGCTGTGAGATATCGTCGAGGCGCAGGTCGAATTCGGGTTTCCACGAAGCAGAGCGCACCAGGTAGCTGAGCCTGAACTTAGCTGAAAGCGGCTCTTTGGTCATCACCTGCACTATAATTTCACCGGTAGGCGTTACGTCAACGCGCGAAGCTTCGCCCAGCTGATCGTTAACCCGGTCGAGCTCATCGCGGGTCACTTCAGCCTTGCGGTTCAGCGCCAGGCGTTTTTCCGAGAGCTCGGTAAACCGTGCCCTGAAAAAGTCGGCTGCTGATTTCAGCTCAAGGGTAGTTGTTCCTTTTTCGGCTGAACCGATTTTCTGGTTGGCCTTCAGCAGGTTTTCCTCGGTGGCCAGCACAGTCTTCTGAGCTTCCATATCCTCAAGCTGGTTTTCGAGCTGATTTTTCCTGGCTTTCAGCGATTCCTCATCCTTTATTGTTTTTTGTGCCTTCAGGTAATTGATCCTGCTGTTGACGGAGATGATGGTAAAACTGCCTTCGCCTGTGAAACGGATAGTGTTGGCATCGATGTTTTGCGATAAACCTGTAAAGGTAAGTTCGGTGATACCCGGTTGCAACATGGCCTGGGCGGTACGGGTAACCTGCGCGCCCGAAAGGAATAAGGTAACACTGCTAACTTTCGATTCGGGCGATTGTGCCTGCTGGGCCGAACAAACAGCCGATAATGCTACTGCAAGGAGGAGAAGAATGGGTTTCATATATAAATGGATTATTTTTTTTGAGATCGGATGCCTGCCTTGTCTGCAGACAAAGAACATGCCAGATTGGTTAAAACATCATTATTTGTGAATGTTAATACTATCACGACTAATTAATACATTCAAAAACCAGCAATAAGATGGATAAAGGTGAAGCATTACTGAAGGTAAAATTAAGAAGAAAAAGATGAATACAT
>CAYNVK010000581.1:0-2411 GCA_964400395.1 uncultured Lentimicrobiaceae bacterium
GTTTCGGGGTATACCCGGGCAGTTGGTAGGTGCCGGTCCTCTCGGGGTGATTACGTATGTTACTTCTCCGGTTGTGGTAGCCCCGGCTGGTAACGATAAAGTATTGTTTATGTCGCCGCTGCCGCTTGATATCAATCCGTTAACTGTCCCATTGGTTACTGTGGCTGTCCAGGTGAATGTGGCTGTGGCAACATTGCTGGTTGGGTGATAGTTTAGCGTATTGCCCGAACAGATGGACTCTGCCGCCGGGCTTGTAATGGTTGGGGTAGGATTTACCCGGATAGTTACAGTATTTGTATTTTCATCCTGGCAGGGTAATGATGTTACCACGAGCCTGTACCAGGTGGTTTGGCTGGTGGGTCCGGGTTGGTATGTAAGTGAATTTGCTCCCGGAATATCGCTGAAACCGGCAGTGGCGCTTGTTGTGCTGATCTGCCACTGGTAAATATAAGTTCCGCTTCCGCCTGTTGCCGGGGTGGCTGTAATGGCAGCCGGCGTATTACCCGGACATATCTGCTGATTTCCACTGGCAGTACCTGCATTCAGCGGAGGATCAACCACAACTGTTACTTTTGCCGTATTGGCACAATTGGTCAGCGTGTTTGCACCTACTACCTGGTATTCGGTTGTAACAGCAGGCGACACAGTGAGTGGATTGGTAACACTGGGAAACAGGGTGGTGGGCTTAATCCACACCCAGGTTACATTCGGACCGGTTGATACCGAGAGCCTTGCCTGCTGACCAAAACACAAAACGGGAACATTGCACGAAATAGCAACAAAAGGCAGTGGCTTTAAAGTTACCGTAACCGGAACGGATTGCGTAGCGCACCCACCGGCCTTAACTGTGTAATTTGCAGCTTCATAACCATAACAGGTGTTGTTGGTTTCACCGGGTATAATAACACCGTTTTTATACCATTGCCACGGGCCGGCTGAGGTACATTCCATCAGTACTGAGTCGCCGGAGCAAACATTAGCTGATGCAGGTGTTGAGATCACTGTTGCTGGACACTGTGCCCTCAGGCCCAGTCCAATAAGTGTAAACAAGAAAACAGGTAGCAAATGCCTGATTGACATAAACGCCCTGTGTAGGTTGAGTAAAGCCCGTTTCATAGTTCCTCTTTGTAGGTAAATAACAGATAGTCAGATAGGTGTAGTAAGATCCGGATGTCCAAGAAGTGGAGTGTATAAGTTAATAGCTAAATGGCCGATTTGTAATAGGCATTTTTCAATATTCTTTTCGTTTAAATTTCAGCCTGATTTTCTTTGCTAGTTTGCTCGTATTCAAGTTTCAAAAGTCACCGTGGTGTTCTAAAATTTAATTTGTGTATTAATTATGCAAAAGTCTAATAAACAATAAGATACATTTTTTAACTCCGAAAGGGGTATCCGGTTACTGAATGATGAAATCACAGCATGTATTTTTTAAAAATATTTTTAGCCGGAATCGCGCATTTCGGCTTAGGTTGCCCGGCTCAAAAACTCAACTTTTTGCCCTTGTGCTGGATAAGTTAACTTGTGTTATCAGTTACTCAATGCTCAAAAAACAGGGATTGTTCCTGGCAAAGCAGCCAATCAGAAACCTGAAATTTCATCAGCTGCCTGGGATCATTATTCTGAAAATCTCAGCCTCTTGTGTATTTAAAAACGTACTTTTGTACCCCTGAAGTTTGGCTGCAGGCTGTTACATCCCAAATGCATATTTTTATGGTTCAGTCGGCTTATAACATTCATGTATTCAGTAGAATAAAAAATATTTTCGGCACATAAATAATTTAGTAAGATATGGAAACGTTAATTAACAACCTGCAGAAGGAAATTGCCGGCCTGCAGGATCGAAAAGAAATTCTGTCGCACATCATCAGCCTGCTCGATCTTACCACGCTCGAAGGTACTGATAACGATGAACGCATTAAGGCATTGTGCACCAAAGCGCTGAGTTTTGGTGAGCATAACCTGCCCTTGCCGGCAGCAGTTTGTGTGTATCCGCCATTTGTTAAACTCGCCAAACAGCTTCTGGCGGGTAGCGGTGTGAATGTGGCTTCAGTTGCCGGGGCTTTCCCATCCGGACAGCTACCTTTGCACCTGCGTGTAAACGAGTGCAAATATGTAGTTGAGCAGGGTGCCGATGAGGTGGATATGGTAATATCGCGGGGTGTTTTCCTGGCCGGTAACCACCAGGCCCTGGTTGAGGAAGTGGCCGCCATGAAGGAAGCCTGCGGAAATGTGCATCTTAAAGTTATCCTCGAAACCGGCGAACTGGTAACCACGGATCATATCAGGTTAGCCTCTGAACTGGCGATCAGCGGAGGTGCCGATTTTATAAAGACATCAACAGGAAAAGTGCAACCTGCTGCTACTCCCGAAGCTATGGCCGAAATGCTTCACGTAATCAGCGCTCATTTTAA
>CAYNVK010000582.1:0-2376 GCA_964400395.1 uncultured Lentimicrobiaceae bacterium
AGTTTTAATGCTTTTGCTTCACTGATCTTCATACTTATCCTTGCCGTGGGAAGCGGAATAGCCTATGCTGCTTACCAGGTACCTGCTGATGCCGGCGGGGTAACGGGGATCGTCGCCATCACTTTTATTGTAGCTATCCTGGTTGCATCGGCCGTTAAAGTGGCCAACCAATGGGAAAAGGCTGTGGTATTGCGCTTGGGTAAGTTTCGTGTTATACAGGGACCTGGTTTGTTTTTCATTATCCCTATCATCGACGCGATACCCTACTGGATTGATACCCGCGTGATTACCACTACCTTTAAAACAGAAAAAACGCTCACCAGGGATACAGTTCCGGTGGATGTGGATGCCGTACTTTTCTGGAAAGTTATTGATTCGAAAAAGGCGGCGCTGGATGTGGCCGATTACCAGAGTGCCATCAGCTGGGCTTCCCAAACCGCGCTCCGCGATGTAATTGGCAAAACCATGCTCTCGGATATGCTCGAAGGCAGGGAGAAAATAAGTGCCGACCTGCAGCGTATTATCGACGAACGCACCGAGCCCTGGGGCATTAATGTAATTTCGGTGGAGGTAAAGGATGTGCTAATACCGCCGGCGCTGGAAGATGCCATGTCGATGCAGGCGCAGGCTGAGCGCGAACGGCAGGCGCGTGTTATACTTGGAGATTCGGAACGGCAGGTGGCACAGAAATTTGGCGAAGCAGCCTTAACCTACGCCGGCAATCCAACTGCGCTACACCTCCGTGCCATGAATATGCTTTACGAAGGGCTGAAACAGAATTCCACCATCGTGGTTGTCCCCAGTTCGGCACTGGAAAGCATGCAGCTGGGCGGACTTACCGGCGTTACGGCCCTCACCATGGAACTGCAGAAAGATAAATCGCCGGAGAAGAGCAAAGCTGAAGTGTAATCCTTTACCGGCGCGATTTTATAACATGTACCCCAGCCGCGGAACGTTACCGCTAAGTATAAAAACCCAACAGTGCGGAGATAAACAGCCGTAATCTGAGCATATTTTGCGGAGAAAGTTTCATTTGCGGAGAATATGAAGTATATTTGTCGCATAATTTGCGGAGAATGAAAACCTATATATACGATAATG
This sequence comes from uncultured Lentimicrobiaceae bacterium, assembly GCA_964400395.1. Lineage (GTDB taxonomy): Bacteria > Bacteroidota > Bacteroidia > Bacteroidales > UBA4417 > UBA4417. Next base: position 1,102 of record CAYNVK010000582.1, read on the forward strand.
AAAGCTGGACTGACTTCACCTGGGACAATAAGAAAGTAATGATAAAACTTGGTGAAGCCAGGAATCAACAAGGAAGACTTTTAGGTAAAATGGAATCGCTTGGTTTTGATTTACAAAACGAAGCAGTACTGAACACGCTTACTTTAGATGTTACCAAATCATCAGAAATTGAAGGTGAGTTTTTAGATATTGAACAAGTCCGTTCCTCAATTGCCCGTCGGCTGGGAATTGACATTGCAGGCGCAATAGAATCGGAACGCTATGTTGACGGGATAGTCGAAATGATGCTTGATGCTACTCAGAAATTTGACTTGCCGTTAACTAAAACCAGGTTGTTTGGCTGGCATGCAGCACTGTTCCCATCTGGTTGGAGCAATCTTAATAAAATCACTGTTGCCGGCTGGAGAAAAGACACGACTGGTCCCATGCAAGTAGTTTCAGGTCCTATGGGAAAAGAAAAGGTTCACTATCAAGCTCCGGGATCTGACAGCATTGAGCCTGAAATGATAAAATTCCTGGACTGGTTTGAAAACGAGCATGAAATTGATTTGGTTCTTAAAGCAGCTATTGCTCATTTATGGTTCGTGACAGTTCATCCGTTCGACGATGGAAACGGACGAATTACCAGGGCAATCACAGATATGACTTTGGCGCGTTCGGATAAAAGTATCAGGCGGTTCTACAGTATGTCTGCACAAATCAGAGCTGAAAGGAAACAGTATTATGAAAAACTTGAAGAAACACAGAAAGGAAGTTCGGATATAACAGAATGGATTTTGTGGTTTTTGCAATGTTTAGTTAATGCCATTAACTCCACTGAAGAGACTTTATCGAAAATACTTCAAAAAGCAGAATTCTGGAAATTGCATTCTACCACAATTCTCAATGACAGACAGCAAAAAATAATAAACAGGCTACTTGATGGATTTGACGGAAAATTAACATCCTCAAAATGGGCGAAAATAAACAAGTGCTCGCAAGATACAGCACTTAGGGATATTCAGGATTTAATGAAAAAAGATATTTTACAAAAAGAAGCGAGTGGAGGAAGAAGCACAAATTATGGACTGCGAAGTATTCACCCAAGGTAATTGAAACAAATGCAAGGAGGTAACAGCGTATATTTTCAGTGCAGTTTCGGTGCGGATAGCCAGGGGTTTTGCCCCGCTTCGGCTTAGGTGATTTTTGGACAGGAAATTGCCCCGCAATCCGCATCTGATCATATATGCGGAGCTTTATGCCCAATACGCGGAAAGATACTTTTACCAGGTAAAT
>CAYNVK010000583.1:0-2365 GCA_964400395.1 uncultured Lentimicrobiaceae bacterium
ATGCTATCCCTGTTTTAAATTTCCAGTTTTTCTGCATGTAAATAGCGTTGGGTTATTAAATTTTTAGTCACAGAATGCTCTAATACCAAGCCTTCTCAATCTTCCTCCTTCTACTTGAGGAGAAGGTGCCCGCCTCCGGCGGGCGGATGAGGTGCGAGTGGGGCCTGATTGAGTTCTTTTACCGCAAAGTGCTCCAAAACCAAACCTTCTCAATCTTCCTCCTTCTCCTTGAGGAGAAGGTGCCCGCCTCAGGCGGGCGGATGAGGTGCGAGCGGGGCAGTGGTGAGTTCGTTAAAAACTCCCCTTCTTCAACCCCGCAATCCTTTTCACTTCCTCCACCACCAGCGGGAAAGCCGGTTCTGTCATCATATGTCCATAGCCCTGCAACTCGAGCAAGCGGGTATTTTTATGTCCTGCCACTTTCATCATGCGTGCCAGGTAGGCGTTTTCCTCGTATCGGCCCAGCAGTTCCATTTCGCGGTCGCCGGTAATTAGCAGCAGGGGAGGAGCGTCGGCCCGCACATGGTACAGGGGTGCAAATTCGTCAACCACCGGCTGTGTATCGGCAATGCCGCGTTCCTTGCGCAGGGTAAAATGGGTGATGGCCTGCCCGCTGAGCGGTATCAGCCCGGCAATACGGTTGGCATCAATCTGGTAGGGCTTCAGCCATTGTTTATCCAGGCCCGTCATCAGTGTTAAGTACCCGCCTGCCGAATGCCCCGAAACAAAAATCAGCGAACTGTCGCCGCCATATTCACTGATGTGGTTAAATGTCCAGGCTATCGCTGCCGCTGCATCTTCAATGCATTGCTTCACTTTCACCTTCGGGCTTAACCGGTAGTTCACAGCCACAATGCAGATGTTTTTATCCTTCAGCGCCTCGGGAATCTCCTTGCTGCCCCCGGTTAACCCGCCGCCGTGAAACCAAACCACAGTAGCGAACCCTGTTTTATTTTCGGGGTAATACACATCCAGCACACAACGTTCCTTTATATAATTATCGCTTCCGCGGATGGACTCGCTGTAATATGGAATAGAAGTCCTGGTCGTGTATTTCGGTTGCTGGGCAAACAAAAAGCAGGCTGAAAGAATCAGGATGTAGGTGAGCAAAAGATGTTTCATGGATAGGTTGTAAAGCGTGAATTCGTGAATTTAAACAATCCGGGACTCTCGGCCGGTGAAATGAATAAATGGTTGAAATGCGTCAGCAATCATTTTCGGTTCCGGCTGGGCTTGCGGCAGGAAAAAATTAGTTTCCAGTATGGTTGATTTGTTTTTTGATGTCCTCCTCCAGGTGCCGGTTACCTTGCCATGCGTAACAATAACAGGCCTGAACACGCCATTGTTCGAAACGGCTTTGCTGTGGTTTTCGGATATCAGTGCTGCCGTCCGGTCGCGGTAGCTTATAATATATTCATCGTAGGCAGGCAGCATAAAAGTACGGTTGTCGTGGTTCTGCTTAGGTGCAATGCCATCCGTAAACCAGTAGGTTTTGTCACCTGACGTTTCGGAAACAAAAAGGTGTTTAACCATTTGGAGGGCATGTTTTGCCTCGCCGGCTGTTAATCCCGACCACCAGTTAAAATCCTGTAAAGTAGCCGGTCCATGGCTGTTGAAATACGTGATAGCCAGTTTTGCCAGCGCTTCGTCGCGGTTTAAGGCGGAGGTTAGTGGGGCACGTTCAGGGAACAGGGCATACGATTGTTTGTTTCCCTGCGATGAGCCCGAGCAGATGATACGATCCATTTCGGCACGTACCAGTATATGCGAAACCCGGTTTTCGGAAGTAGGGATGTTGTGGGCCACCAGTTGTGCTATAATTGCTTCGCGCGATAAATCATGATGTTGAGATAACGCTTTCGCGATAATGTCATTGGTTTTTCTGAAAACAGCATCGTCGAGCCCGAACCGTTTATCCATGGTTCGCATGGCAGCTTTAATGCGGTGAGCCGAGAGATCCAGCATCCAGTGTATATCGAGTGGCGAAACAAAATGCCAGGTAGGCCGCAGTGCATGCGTCCGGATAATTTCCCCGCGGTTAATGGCATCATCTATTGATTTTTCTGTCGCGCCCGGAACCCTTAGTCCAACCGCCCATTTGGCCATGCTGAAATCCTGGGCTTGCATGGCGCCCATACAGGAAACCAGTTCTCCAGCCGAGTTAAATGCGGGCTCTGTTACCTGTTGGTTTTTTAGCCTGAGTATTGAAATTTCTTTTATCGTCATTGATGAAAAGTACAAGCAGTATTTGAAAGGTTAAAAGTATAAAAAAGCAACATCAAATCATGCTGTAAACACTGTTGTTTCGTTCCCCCAAAATCAGGACCCCATAAACTTAAAATCTCTCGTTTACAAGTCCCTTCTC
>CAYNVK010000584.1:0-2352 GCA_964400395.1 uncultured Lentimicrobiaceae bacterium
CGGTTCATTTCGGCCAGGGGAACCTTGGCTTTAATAATCTGGTAGTTTCCTTCGCTGTCCATACCCATAATAATGGCACGGCGGCCCTGCAGGTCGGTCATAATATCGCCCATACGATCGGCGGGAACCATAACTTCCACATCATAAATGGGTTCAAGGATCTTAGGTCCTGCGTTTTTAAATGCTTCTTTAAACGCATTACGACCAGCCAGTTTGAAAGCAAGTTCGTTTGAGTCGACCGGGTGCATTTTACCATCGTACACATTTACAACAATATCGCGGGCGTACGAACCTGTAAGCGGGCCTTCTTCAATTTTTTCCATAATACCTTTCAGGATGGCCGGCATAAAACGAGCATCGATGGCTCCACCCACGATACAGTTGTTGTACACCAGTTTACCGCCCCATGGCAATGGCTGCTCATCGGTACCACGAACGGGGAATTCGCTCTGGAATTTCATGCCTTCGGTGTATGGCTCAATCATTATATGCACTTCACCAAACTGACCGGCACCACCCGATTGTTTCTTGTGGCGGTACATGGCTTTTGCTGATTTGGTAATGGTTTCGCGGTACGGGATTTTAGGAGCAATAAAGTCGACAGCAATTTTATCGAGGTGCTCGAGATGCCATTTAGCGATATTCAGGTGAAGTTCGCCTTGTCCTTTAATGATAACCTGTTTGAGTTCTTTCGAATATTCAACCAGCAGGGTCTGGTCCACTTTGTGCATTTCGTTGAGGCGTGCACCCAGTTTTTCGTCGTCGCCCGAATTTTTGGCTTTAATAGCCATGCTGATTTTCGGTGCCGGGAAAGCGATGGGAACAATTACATCATCGGCATTTTTGGCCGAATTGAGTGTATCGCCTGTACGTGTGCTTTTCAGTTTGATGGTAGCTGCAATATCGCCGGCGCATACTTTTTCAATTTTTTCGCGTTTTTTACCCGCAACCAGCAGTAACTGAGGTATACGCTCTTTGCCTGAGTTGGCGCTGTTCACCAGGTCCATAGCCTCGGAAATTTCGCCGCCATATACTTTAAAGAAAGCAATTTCGCCCAGGTGTTCCTCAATAGATATTTTGAAAATACGCAGGCAAGCCGGATCGGCAGCATTGCATTTCAGTTCTTTTCCGCCAACGGTTTTTACGGCCGGCATTTCGTCGGGAGCAGGTGCCGATGAACAGATAAATTCCATCAGGCGGCCAACGCCTTTATTATGTTTTGCCGAGAGACAGAAAACGGGGAATAAACCACGGGAAATGATCCCTGATTTCAATCCGTTTTCGAGTTGTTCTTCGGTGAGTGATCCGTTTTCGAAGAATGCTTCCATCAGTGATTCATCACTTTCGGCTGCTTTTTCAATCAGTTCGCCCTGTAGTTTTTCGGCTTTTGCCATTTCACCGGCCGGAATATCGAGTACTTCGGGTTTGCCACCGCCATCAGGATATTTGAGCATTTTCATCTGTAAAAGGTCGATAATGCTGTTAAAGCTATGACCTTCGTTTACAGGATATTGCATTACGGTAATATTACCTCCGAACTGTGTTTTCAGCTGGCGTACCGTTTCTTCGAAATTGGCTTTTTCGTGTTCCAGCTGGTTGACGGCAACAATAACCGGGGTTTGTTTTTTATTGGTTTGCCTCCAGGTAATTTCGGTTCCTACTTCAACACCGTTCTGTGCATTTACAAGCATAACGGCGGTATCAACCACATGAAGTGCCGCCACGGTTTCGCCGATAAAATCGTCGAAACCCGGGGTGTCAATTATATTTATTTTCCTGCCTTTAAATTCAGTATACATTACCGTCGAGCTCACTGAATTCTGCCTTTCCAATTCTATCTCACGATAATCGGAAACGGTATTTTTGTCTTCAATTGTTCCACGACGGTTAATTAATCCGCCTTCAAAAAGCATTGCTTCGGCTGTAGTCGTTTTTCCCGACTTGGCTCCGCCGATAAGTGCAATATTCCTTACTTCGCTTGTCTTGTAGACTTTCATTGTAAAAGTAAATTTATTGTGATTGAAACAGTTATTCGGAGATATATGGGTTGCAAAGTTATAAATTGTAGTAATATATGCAAATGTTCTGGAAAAAGAGGGAAATTAAAATTTAAAAACCAGCATAAGTAACTGATTACTATGAGCCCGCGGATACAGGGTTTGGCATTGTGGCTGTAAAATGGCTGATGAGGTTTGCGGGTGCCGGGGATGCCGGCTTTACGAGGCAAAACACTCAGGTTCTGGATGTTGGAGTGATGGCACCCGAAGCATGCGGTTTGCAGCCCTTTGGGGGATCGCGGTCTTCGATCGGGCGCTTACGGGCGGATTTGTTCAAGCGCCTTTTTGCGGCCGT
>CAYNVK010000585.1:0-2329 GCA_964400395.1 uncultured Lentimicrobiaceae bacterium
CAGGGGTGTGAAGGTCCGGTTTCGGCATTTCCAAAAGTACCAATCAGGGCAAATCTGATTTAAACAACCATAATAAAAGCCACCCGATCAACAAAAAAAAGAACTCAACCAACACTCAGATACTATGCAAAACTCTTACTCCAACTCAGTCAGGAAAACCGCGGACCGGTCCTGGCACATTATTTTGAATAAACGCTTATTAAAGCTACTGTTTATTACTACACTTTTGGTTTCGGCCAGCGGGTTCAACGGTATGGCGCAAAGCGTCTTTAATGTTACCGGCACCGGATCGTATTGTGCTTCGGCTAACCCGGAAGGCATTGCTGTTGGGCTTGATAATTCTGAAGCTGATGTAACCTATACCATTTCGCCTGGTGGTGAAACCGTGTTAGGGACCGGAAGTGCTATCAGCTTTGGGAATCGCACCGAGGGCACCTATACCATTGCAGTTGGTGAAGTTGCTATGAACGGAAATGCAGTAATAACAAAAAACGATGAACCGGTGGCAAAAATTCCGCTGTCAATGACCTCTGTCAATGTTGGTACTGCTTATGATTTCCCCGGGGTAACCGCCACCGGAGGCTCTATCTTATGGACCATGTCGGGTAGCGGTAGTGGTACTTTTACAGGTGAAACAACCCAGAACCCATCTTACCTGCCAAGTGGTTCGGGTGTAAAAACTTTTATTTTGACTGTTACCAGCGCCGGATGCGGATTTGCAAAGGATACGCTAATACTTTATTGTTTGATGGCTGATCCAATTACATGGACCGGGGCAACCAGTGCTGACTGGTTTACCGAAACCAACTGGTTTCCGGAAGGCATTCCGGATGCATTTACCAATGTAACTATTCCTGCCATCGGGGTTTCGAGATATCCGGAGATAACAGCCGGCGCAGCTTGTAACAACATTACACTTGAAAATGGAGCATCCATACTAGGCAATGAAAACTTGGCTGTTTCCGGAACTTCGACCATTGAGCTCAGCCTTTCCAAAGGCACCTGGCATTTTATAGCAGCGCCCAACAACAGTACACTTTCAGGTTCCTTTACCGGCGACTACCTGCAAACCTGGGACGAAAAAACCGCCAAATGGTTGTACATCACGGCCACCGATGCACAACTTGTCCCCGCAAAAGGATATAGCCTGTGGAGTAAAGGCAGCGGTATAGCTTCCTATACGTTTAATGGTGAGTTTCTGTCAGGGGGCTATTCACAGGAAATTACCAAAACCACCAACAAGTCGGGCAATGAGGGCTCGAATCTGCTGGGCAACCCTTACCCTTCGTACCTCGACTGGGAAACACTCAAAGCATATGGAGCCGTTTACTATTGGAATGGTATCGGGTACGATGCTTACAACGGTGGAAATGGAAAAGGGTCGCGGTATGTTGCACCCATGCAGGGTTTCTTTATTATAGCAGGAGCGAACGGATCCTTTAATCTCACTGAAGCGAACCGGGTGAATATAGCCGGAGGTAAGTTTTATAAATCCGCGAAAGCCATCAACAGCAATACCCTGGTGTTGCAAACCCTGGGCGAATCGTACTCCGATAAACTGTATATCGGCATTAACCCCGGAACAACCGAAGGCTTCGACCTGCAAAACGATGCTTATAAACTGCTGGCATACACCGATGGCGTTTCGGAACTGTATTCGTACACCGGCGACAAAAAACTGTCCATCGATGTGCGTCCTGATGCGCAGGTAATTCAGCTCGGGTTTACCAACACCCGCAGTGGTGAGTACCAGTTGGGCTTACAGGATATTGCCGATATTCCGGTGGCCATGCTCGAAGATACCAAAACCAACACCTTCCACGATCTGCAGGCCGGTGCATACAGCTTTAGCTACACAGCCGGCGAAAGCGACAAACGATTCCTGTTGCACCTGGGCGTTAGCGCAGTACCCGAAAACATCAAATCCGAAACTACCGTGTACAGTAACCTCAACACGGTATATATTAAAATGAATGGTCAGTCGCAGGGCAATATTTATATCTACAATATAGCCGGTCAACTTATTACCAGCCAGCCAGCTGCTCCCGGCATGAACGAAATCAGGCTACAGCAGTCCGGCAATTATATCGTAAAAGTGGTGGACAGGGTTAATACCACCGTTCAGAAAATATGGATTAAATAGTCAGGCCAGGCCTTGATGGTATTACCGAAAGCCGAAATACGATGTAAACAGGTAAAAAATGAAAAATCTTCTTAAAATACTTATCCCCGCGGTTCTTTTGTTCGCCATTCCGTATAGCGATTACGCGCAGGCACCTCCTCATCCCAATGGGGACAATAACCCTGAAACGAGCGGCGGCACCACGGT
>CAYNVK010000586.1:0-2315 GCA_964400395.1 uncultured Lentimicrobiaceae bacterium
GCGATGGGATTATTTTTGTTTCGGACCGCCGGCAAAATTTCCTGGAAGGTAAAAAATACGAGTGGACCAATTCGAACTATCTCGATCTTTATTTCTCAACTCCCAAATACCTGGATGAGTTTTTCCAGGATATGAATGAGCCCAAATCGTTCAACGGAAAGTTTAACCAAACGTATCACGATGGACCGGCTTCATTTGCCCGTCACGATAGCCTGATTTATTTTACACGGGCTGCTAAAGGCAAGGAAGGCAAGGATTCGGATAATTTTAGGACTGACCGGTTGAAAATATTCTGGTCGGCATACAAAGGCTCCTGGTCCAAAACCGAACCGTTTTTCCTGAACTCCGACGAATATTCGGTTGGCCACCCGGTGCTTACCCCGGGCGGGGATACCATTTATTTTGTTTCTGATATGCAGGGCGGGCAAGGGGGCACCGATATTTATAGTTGTGTATGGAAAAATAACGAATGGAGCCAGCCGGTGAACCTCGGCGATAAAGTAAACTCTTTCGGTAACGAGATGTTTCCTGCCATAGTGGGTCATGATCTGTATTTCGCTTCCGACGGGATTGCCGGTTTTGGTGGGCTCGATATATTTAAGTCCACGCTTTCGGGTGGCAAATGGTCCGAAGCCGAAAACGTAGGGCAGCCCATTAACTCTTCATTCGACGATTTTGCCATGATCCTGGATTCGGAAGGCAAAAAAGGATTTTTCAGCAGCAATCGGCCCGGCGGGCTGGGCAGCGACGACATCTATGCCTGTAAACGCATCGACAGCCGCAAAATAAAATCTGCCGCCCAGGATAAAACAGCTAAAAATGTAGTTCCCTGTCCTCCAGAAGATACACTTGCTGTTATGATTTCGGGAGTAGTTAAGGACAGGCAAACCGGGAAGCCCGTGCAGGGCGCTACTGTGTTTTTGCTCAACACAGTCACCGGTAAGGCCAAAGTATTGAAAACCGGCTCAAATGGAGAATTTAAGTCCGTGGGCACGAAAGGAGTACTTTATGTGGCTAAAGGCATGGAGAATAATTACCTGTCGGATTGCCTGAATTTTAAAATTGAAACTACCGACACTTCGAGGGTGGCAACCCTGCCGCGCGATCTGCAGATTGACCGACTTGAGCTGAACAAGATCATAAGCATCAATCACATGGATTATGCCATCGAAACCATTTACTACGATTTCAACAAATGGTTCATTCGTCCCGATGCTGCCAAGGAACTTGATAAGCTGGTGCAGGTGATGAAGGAAAACCCGGTGATGGTTGAACTGGGTTCGCATACCGATAGTCGCGGAAGCTGGGAATACAACCAGGATTTATCGCAAAAACGTGCCGAGTCGGCAGTAAGGTATATTGTGATGCAGGGCATTGATGCCACCCGCATTACTGCCAAGGGCTATGGCGAATCGCAGCCTGTAAACCATTGTACGGATGGCATTCCATGCTCAGCACGCGAGCACCAGGCAAACCGCCGCACTGAGTTTAAAGTAACCGGATTTACAAAACCTGATGTGAATTCGGTTTACGATATGAATAAATTTAATGACCAGGAAGAAATACCGGCTTACCTGCTCGATCAGGATTTCTTTATGGATTGTTTGCAGGATCGGAAAATGGCAAAATCGTATGGCAAAGCCGAGCCCGAAAAGCCCTCAGCACCTGAGGAAACCAAACCGGCGCCTGCAGTTAAAACTCCTGCTGCCGTTAAAAAACCAGTTAAAGAAACAAAGCCAGTTGCACCTGCCCAAAAACCGGTTACGGATATTGACCAACCAAAGCAGCAAGCTTCGTCAAATAAAACAAAAGAAACCCTTCAGCCAGGCACTGCTGTTACAGCCAACTCAGGTACAGTGAAGTACCGGGTTCAGATTTATGCGCTCAGCAGGCAGAAATCACTGGTTGATCCTGAGTTTGAAGACTTACAGGATGTGCAAATGTATGTAGAGGACGGAATGTATAAATACACAACCGGCGTTTTCAATACCCACGAGGAAGCTGCCAGGTACAGGGATGTAATGATACAGGTTGGTTTTAGCGATGCGTTCGTGGTAACTTTTGTAAACAATAAAAGAATTTATATCAGCCCAGCCAACTAATTATTTTCTCGGGTTCACTCTGATGCTAACATGAAAAGGTCCGGGAAATACCCGGGCCTTTTCTTTTATCGGGCACTGCCTGCTTTGACTTGAAATCATTGTACAGCTTCACTGTATGGATATCCCGTTATTCGGCCAGCAATTTTTTAACAAGTGCAGGAACTCCCGTGCCGGCAGTTTCGCGGTAAACGGTCAGGTTATTTACGCCCTGCA
>CAYNVK010000587.1:0-2311 GCA_964400395.1 uncultured Lentimicrobiaceae bacterium
AACCGGGCGCGGGCTTTTCAATAGCCTGGTGATGATTGGAGGTAACCCAACCTGTATCTGCTTTAGCAACAGTTTGCAACTGGCTGCCATTAACAACTTGTACCGAATGAAAGCAGCGCAGGTAATCATCCATGCGGTGAACCACATTCCCGGGGTGATCTGCTGGTATGTCAATAATCAGCGTTCCACCCAAAGCAACATTTAAAATTTGCTGTCCCCGGCATACCCCAAATACAGGCATCTTTAGCTTGACGGCTTCTTTGATCAGGGCCATTTCGAGCGAATCGCGCCCCGGGTTCGACTCGCAGCGTGCCGAATCGGATGCTTTACCATAATATCCCGGAACCACGTCTTCGCCCCCGGTAAAAACTATTGCATCGCAGGTAGCAAGCAACATTAATGCTGAATCTGCACGCATACCTTTCATATCAACAATTTCAGCAGTTGAGTCGCCCCGATGCACCCAGTTTACGTAGTTCTCGCTGCCTGACGAAAGTGCAACGCGAAGTGGTTTAACCTCGCCCGAATTTTTACAACCCGAAGAAACCATTAGGCCCGAAAGTACGAGCAAAAATGCTGAATGACGCAATTTACCTGATGTCATAATGTTGTTGTTTATGAAGTTAAATCGATTAAAGTTTACTGCAAGTTGAATTCTATTTTTGAATGTTGATCACAACGGCTCAAATTTGAATAGCCTTCATTGTATGCCGGAAGAATGTGACCGGGGCTAAAATTTGTTTCGGTGTATCCTCTATTTATTAAGGTGTTAGTTTCCGAGTAGAAATACCGCGGGGCGTTTATGCAAGTCAGGTTTTTGGTTTTTCCACTCACGGATGGGTAAGGACCGGATCCATTCTGTTTCGAGGGTAAGGTCTGCGGCTATGCACAGCATCAGGTTTGGGTGGCAGGTTTTAACAATGCTTTCGAGCATGGCCAGGTTCCGGTATGGGGTTTCGATGAAAATCTGCGTTTGGTCGGAGCCAGCCACGGCATGTTCGAGGTCGCGAAGTGTTTTGATACGCTCATTCGGTTTTACCGGCAGGTAACCATGGAATGCAAAATTCTGGCCGTTAAATCCCGATGCCATCAGGGCAAGCATGATTGAGGAAGGTCCTGTGAGTGGAATTACGCGTATGCCTTTGCGGTGTGCAATACGCACTGCTATGTTACCAGGGTCGGCAATACAAGGCAGGCCTGCCTCGCTCAGCAGACCGATATGCTGACCACTGACGGCTTTTCCGAGCATTTCCATGGCTTCGTGATCGGGCGTGTGCTCATTTAAAACATGAAACGTCACAGTTTCGAAATCTTTCATATAGCCTGCCTTACGCAGAAAACGACGGGCCGTGCGGAGTTCTTCAACAATAAAAGTGTCAATATGCTGAAGTACTTCCAGGTTCAATGGAGGAATTCCGCTTGCAAAACCTGTGTCACCCAGTGGCGTAGGGATCAGGTAAAGATTACCTTTTGTCATGTGTTTATTTACGATGTAATATGTTCAGTGTTGAATGGATGTTCCATGAAAATGATTCAGGATTTTTAACCAGAAACATGAAATGAGAAACTATAAACTTTTATATCCAGGGTAAATGCATCAGGTCCACATTTCCACCCGAAAAAATGATCCCGATTTTTTGCCCGGCAAATTTCTGTTTATGCTGCAATACAATGGCAAGAGCTACCGCCGATGATGGTTCAATGATTATCTTCATTCGTTCCCACACCAGTTTCATGGCTTGTATGGTGATGTCGTCCGTAACAGTAATTATTTCGCTCACAAGGTTGCTGATAATCGGGAAAGTGAGGCTTCCCAGCGATGTCCTTAATCCATCGGCAATGGTTTCGGGATGCACCGAAGGAATAAATTTCTTTTGGCTGAAGGATTGAAATGCATCGTCGGCGCCAGCGGGTTCGGCCGCTATAACCTTTGTGCCCGGGGAAAAATAGTGACAGGCGAGCGCAGTTCCGCTTAATAGTCCGCCACCGCCCACCGGGGCTATCACCAGGTCGAGGCCGGGTTTTTCTTCTGTGAGTTCGAGAGCTGCAGTAGCCTGCCCCGCAATAATTTTATAATCATTGTACGGATGTATTTCGAACGCGTGTGTCTGGCTTAGTATCATTTTAAGCGTTACTTCACGTGCTTCCAGGGTCGGGATACAAAAGGTAATATTCCCCCCGTAATGCTTAACTGCTTCAATCTTAACTTTCGATGAATTTTCGGGCATCACTATGTAGGCCGGGATTTGTTTTAAACGGGCAGCCCGGGCAAGCGCGGCAGCATGGTTGCCCGACGAGTGCGTGGCAACTC
>CAYNVK010000588.1:0-2310 GCA_964400395.1 uncultured Lentimicrobiaceae bacterium
CTTAGTGAGATCCTCGGATATAAACAGTTTGCCTGAGCCCGAACAACTGCTTAGTGCTATTGCTGTTATGGCTGCATAAAACAGGCGTGTTGCTGCGCTCTTTCCCTGGTTATTCATTTGTTTTCGGATTTTATGATTTAACGAATTTGGTTTATGGCAATGTTTCTTTACACAACTTCGGCAACTACGAAAGCACTCCCGCCCACCATTACCAGGTCGTTGGCAGCCGCAGCTGAACGAGCTGCAGCCAGTGCTTCGTTAACGCTGTTATACACCCGGCCTTGCAGCGAGAACCCGGCTGCCTTCTGAGCAAGTAACGTAGCATCAAGTCCACGCGGTATATCAGCCTTGCAGAAATAATAGGTTGCCCGTTTGGGGAGTTTGCCCAGCATGGTTTGCACATCTTTATCGTTTACTACCCCAATTACAAAATGCAAATTTTCGTGTGGGGTTAGTTTAATCTGGTCAAGCACTTCGCGAATTCCATCGGGGTTGTGGCCAATATCGGCTATGGTAAGCGGGTTCCGCGACAAGGTTTGCCAGCGGCCTTTCAAGCCGGTGTTTTTTAAAACGTTGCGGATGCCTGAGGTAATATTTTCGGTTTCAATTTTTATTCCCTGCTTACGGAGTACTTCCAGGGCGCATAAAACGGTACCGAGGTTTTTCAACTGGTATTTGCCTGATAATGCCGAAACTAAAAGGTACTGATTTTTGTTATCCGAATGAAATTCGGCCTTCAGCAGCGGCGGCCTGTGCCGGGTATAGCCCGAAGAAACGCATGTAAAATGCTGGTCGGCAAAGGTAATTTCCGAACCGGATTGCAGGCTTTTAGTGGTGAAGGTGGCTGCTGTTTCGGAATGGGTTTCACCGATTACCACAGGTATGCCCGGTTTTATAATACCCGCTTTTTCGGCAGCAATTTCGGGCAGGGTAGTGCCCAGGAACTGGGTGTGGTCGAAACCGATATTGGTAATGATGCTTACCAGCGGAGATATTACATTTGTTGAGTCGAGCCTGCCGCCCATCCCGGTTTCAATTACAGCGATATCAACTTTTTGTTTTGCAAAATACCATGCAGCCAGCGCAAAAGTCCATTCGAAAAATGAGGGCTGTATGGCATCGAACTCCTTTTGGTGCCGGCTCACAAACGCGGTGACTTCGCTTTTGCTGATCATACGGCCATTTATTTTGATGCGTTCGCGAAAGTCCTTGAGGTGTGGCGAAGTGAAAAGCCCGGTTTTATAACCTTGCTGCTGCAATACGGATGCTATGAAATGGGACGTTGATCCTTTGCCATTGGTGCCTGCTATATGTACACTTTTAAATTCCTTTTCAGGATTTCCAAGCATCCGGCACAAAGCTATGGTGTTGTCCAGATCAGCCTTGTAAGCTGCAGCACCTATGCGATGAAACATGGGTAATCGGCTGAAAAGGTAATTAAGCGTTTGTTGGTATGTCATTTTTCAGTAATAATCCGGGAAATTATGAGTATGCGCTGTTGTAAATATTGATTCGTAATCTGTAAAAATACGATTCAATAAACTGATGCCTGGTTAGAAGGTTTTGTATTTGACTTTTTTCTCAAAAAAACTTGCATTCACACTGATATTCAGTCCATAGCTGTAATCGAGCGAATGCCGCTGCAGGTCATAATAGGCTTCGAATCGTGCGCCCATATTCACCCCCTTTATAATTTGCTGGCTGAACAGAAATTTTGAGGTTATCAGGTCGCGGATATCGCAGGTGTAAGTGCTATCGAGTTCCGAAATGGATTGAAACAGGTAATCGCCCATGGGGGCAAAGAATTTATTACCATGAAACCACCCAGCATTTAGTTTTACCCATTTGTTCTCGGCTCCAACGGTGCTGTGAATTGCTGAACCTTTATCGTACTCGATGGTATTGGTCGGCGACAGTTCAAGTGCCAGCATATAATATGACGTAAGCGTGATCCTGTTTACATAGGTGTTTGCCGGCAAAAAAGCATATTCGGCACCGAAAGCCAAATTACTGCGTGTTTGCATGGGTTCTTCGAGCACATCGACCTGTCCGCCGAAATGCCTGATTACACTCTGAAAGTGCGCGCTTATTCCCGGTTTCTCAGCCAGACCGCCAGGGGCATAAGAGGCCAGTAACCCACCGCTGATGATTTCCTTAAAAGGGTCACCCGGCATCAGGAATTTCTCCCAATCCATAAAAAAGTCGGTGCTGAAATTTTTCTTATCAATAAGCAGCTGAACCCCGTATTCCGGATTTTTGGTATAATAATTATCTTCGCTGTAAATAGGTTCAATATATCCGTGCTGCCGC
>CAYNVK010000589.1:0-2304 GCA_964400395.1 uncultured Lentimicrobiaceae bacterium
TACCCTTCAAGGGTTTAAAACCCTTGAAGGGTTCTAAATAAAATCAGACAAAATCATTTTTAAAAATCAGGATTAAATGCTCAGTTATTCAAAACCCACGCTGCTTTTTTTATGGATTACAATATCGGTTAGCATTTCGGCTCAAACCATCACCCAATTCCGGGGTCCTGACCGCAACGGCATTTACCCCGAAACCAACCTCCTCAAAGCGTGGCCGGCCGAAGGTCCTGCACAGCTTTGGAAAATTGAAGGTATAGGCAATGGTTACAGTTCGCCCATTGTTGCTGGCGACCGCATTTACGTTACCGGCGAAATCGATAGTATCGGCTACTTATTTGCCTATAACAAATCGGGTAATTTAATATGGAAGAAAAAAACCGGGCCCGAGTGGATGACCAATTTTACAGGCTCACGTTCAACTCCTACACTGGTCGATGATTTGTTGTATGTTGAAACCAGCATGGGCCGGGTAATCTGTTTCGATGCCACCACCGGCACCGAGAAATGGTCGGTTGATATGCTGAAGGATTTGCATGGTGTAAATGTTCGTTTCGGATACTCCGAAGGGCTTTTAATTAATGACAAACTGGTTTATTGTTTCCCCGGAGGGCCCGATACCAACGCGGTTGCGCTCGATCGCTTCAGCGGGAAAATCAAATGGGTTTCAAAAGCGCTGGGCGATTCCACTGCGTACGCTTCGCCGGCACTCATCAACTTACCATCCCGACAGGTCATCGCTAACTTCACCATCCACAATTTCATTGGCCTCGATGCTGCAACAGGTGAACTTTTATGGAGCCGCCAACTGAACGGACCCGGCGATATACAAGCTAACACTCCCCTTTACGAAAACGGATCTCTTTATTACGGAACAGGAGGTGGAAACGGCATTGTAAAACTGGCCCTGTCTGACGATGGCCGGTCAATAACCGAAGTATGGACCAGCCCCAAAGTATCCGATGTGCATGGTGGTTTTGTGAAAGTTGGGAATTACATTTTCTCATCGCAATATAAACCACGCAGGTACTGCAGCGTAGATGTAAATACCGGGCAAATTACCGATTCGCTCAAATTCGATAAAGGTTCGCTCATTCAAGCCGATGATATGCTTTATCTCTACACCGAAAAAGGAATGGTGGGACTGGCAAGCCAGAATAATGGAAAGATGGAACTTGTAAGTTCATTTAAAATGCCCGTCGGGAACAAGGAGTTTTTTACCATACCCGTGATTTCGGAGGGTGTGCTGTATTTGCGACATGGTGATGCCATGCTGGCTTACGATATAAGAAAAAAGTAAAGCGAGGGCTTTCAGAAATTGAACAGGTAATATTTGTCAGTTCAATATGGTACAAAACTCAACCTTGCTATGGCTTTATAACGCAATACTTTTTATCGAAATAAGTACTTTTGTACCAGTAATATTACGCCAATATCAGCAATGATCAAAAACTCGCTTTACAGGTACCTGCTTCCGGCATTTATTGTGCTGGCAACGGGCATACTTGCATGGTGGCTCATTTATAACCCGGTAAAAACATTAAAACCCTCGGTGCCGGGAATGGACGAACGAAAAACCGGCGCAGTAGCTGTACAAAAAGTAAACATAGGCGAAACATTTGCTTTTTTTAAAACCTGCGACGATATTCCGGGCACACGCTGGCCCAGGTTTCGGGGTGCCGATTTTGATAACGTCAGCAAAGAAAATATCCGCCTGATTGATAAATTCCCGAAAGAAGGACCTAAAATTCTGTGGAAAATTCCGCTGGGCGAAGGTCACGCAGCACCAGCCGTTTACGATGGCCGTGTTTATCTGCTCGATTACAATGAAACCAAAAAACAGGATTTGCTCCGCTGCTTTTCACTGGCTACCGGAGAGGAACTCTGGCAACGCGGTTATACGGTTCGCCTGAAGCGGAACCATGGTTTGTCACGCACCATTCCGGCGGTTACCGACAAATACGTGGTTACTATTGGCCCCCGCTGCCAGGTAATGTGTGTCGACAGGCTTAAAGGCGATTTACTCTGGGGCCTCGACCTGGCTGCTGAATACAACACCGAAGTGCCTTTCTGGTACACCGGCCAATGCCCGATGGTTGATAATGATACCGCAATAATAGCTACCGGTGGCAAATCGCTGATGATTGCCATCGATTGTAAAACCGGTAAAAAAGTGTGGGAAACCCCTAACCCGCAGAACTGGAAAATGTCGCACTCGTCCGTAATGCCAATGATTTTTAAAGGCAAAAAAATGTACGTGTATTGCGCGGTTGGCGGTATGTGTGGAGTTTCGGCGCAAGGCAGCGA
>CAYNVK010000590.1:0-2303 GCA_964400395.1 uncultured Lentimicrobiaceae bacterium
TTATTACAGGGTAAGAGCACGGAATGGCAACAGCCAGAGCGATAACTCCAATGTAATTTCGGTAACAACCACCGATGGAGGAACTACACCCACATTATACGTTTCACCGGCTTCGCTTTCGGCTTTCACGTACCAGCCGGGGAGCGGACCCTCAACATCGAAGAGTTTCAACCTGAGTGGAACACATCTTACAGGAGCACCCGGAAACATCACAGTTACCGGAAGTACCAATTACGAAGTTTCTGCTGATAATATCACTTTCGGGGCAGCTACATCAGTTGCGTTTGCCACGGCAACACTTGCTGCTACACCGGTATATGTGCGGCTTAAAGCAGGGCTTGCCGAAGGAAATTATATAGGCGAACTGGTTTCGAATGCAGGGGGCGGTGCCGGAACAACAAACGTTATTTGTAACGGGAATGTATCGGTACAGCCAGCACCGGCAATTGCAACAGGAAATATTTCATCGTTTGGCGATGTGGCCGTGAACTCGGTTTCTGCAGAAAAAGTATACCAGGTTTCGGGCACCGATTTAACTTCCGATATTACAATTACGCCACCGGCCGGTTTCGAAATTTCGACAACATCCGGATCAGGATTTGTGGCTTATCCGAATTCCATCAGCCTGGTACAAACTGCCGGCATTGTGCCTTCTACAACCATTTATGTGCGTTTCTTGCCAACGGCCCAGCAGGCTTACAGCGGCAATATTGTTCACAGCAGCACCGGGGCAGTGGCACAAAATGTAGCGGTTAGCGGTACAGGCGTTGCATCAGTAACACCGCTGGTTGTAATCAGCCAGGTATATGGTGGCGGCGGCAACAGCGGAGCTACCTATAAAAACGATTTTATTGAACTCTATAACCGCGGGACCAGTGCAGTAAACCTCAACGGCTGGTCAGTGCAATATTCATCAGCATCGGGCACAAGCTGGGCCGCAACGCCACTCACCAATTTTACCCTGGCACCGGGTCAGTATTACCTGGTTCAGCAGGCAAAAGGTTCGGGTGGTACTGTCGACCTGCCAACTCCCGACGCTATCGGCACATTGGCTATGTCGGGATCTAACGGAAAAGTAGCCCTGGTTTCGGGTACCACTCCCCTGGCAGGCGCGTGCCCAACAGGAACCAACGTCATTGATTTTGTAGGTTATGGTTCTACAGCCAACTGTTTTGAAGGCTCCGGACCTACCGCATCAACGGTGAATACTACCTCTGTTTTGAGGGCATCCAATGGTTGCACCGACAATAACGATAACAGTGCTGACTTTGCCACTGCAACACCTACACCACGCAACAGTGCAACAGCCATCAGTCCCTGTGTATTACCCTCGCCGGTGCTCACAGTAACCCCTTCGTCGCTTTTGGGCCTGGTTTATGTTGAAGAAAATGGACCTTCGGAAGCACAGAGTTATACCCTAAGCGGAAGCAATCTGAGTGGTTATCCCGGTATTATTACGGTGAGCGGATCAGCTAACTATGAAATATCAGCTGACAACAATACTTTTGCTGCTAGCCTAAGTGTTCCTTATTCATCAGAAACCCTGGTAAATACCACCATTTACGTAAGGCTTAAAGCAGGTTTGCCAGCCGGCAGTTATAACAGTGAGCTGATCACGCATACGGGCGGAGGCGCAGTTTCTGTGGCTGTTACCTGCAGCGGAAGTATATCACTGGCTCCTCTGGCACCTGTGGCACTGCCAGCTACCAATATTACCACAAACAGTTTTACAGCCAACTGGAATGCTTCATCTGCAGCAACCGGTTACCAGCTGGATGTGGCTACTGACAACAGTTTCCTGAACTTTGTACCCGGATTTAACAATCTGGATGTGAACAACGTAACCACGTACCCGGTGAACGGCCTGGCGGTAAAATCACCTTATTTTTATCGTGTAAGGGCATATAACAGCAATGCTGAAAGTGAAAATTCGAATATAATTTCACTGAATACGCTCCAGGATAATACAGGTTTCAATTTCGACGAAAGTGCCCCTGCCGATGCCTATAGTTTCCAGAAGACATTATTTGTAAGCGTAAAAGATAATGCCAAAGGCGAAATTTATATTTACACGGTTGGCGGGAAACTCTTTTATTCTACACCGGCAGTGCAGGGCATCAGCAGGTTTTACCTCGACGAACCCGGAGTGTATGTAGTTAAAGTACTCACAACCAAAACAAATATGGTGAAAAAGGTGGTGATTAAATAATTATCCGAACACTTGAATTGAAAAAACTCCCGGCAATGTCCGGGAGTTTTTTTTGCACGCAGAGATTCTGTAACACAAAAAAGCCTTCCCCGGT
>CAYNVK010000591.1:0-2299 GCA_964400395.1 uncultured Lentimicrobiaceae bacterium
ATGCCAACCTGCAGTACCGGGTGCAAAATATATGCTTACAGGCAGTGTGGGAAAACCACCACTCCGCAGGCCGCCGCAATTATTGTCGTTACAACGGATCTGGCTTCACTAAGTAATTAATTTTAGGTGATTTACCTAATTTAATAAGTAAAATACTCAATTAATCTATATTTATTACATATCATTGTTTTTCAATTACTTATACAATACAAAAAAGTACCCTAAAAACTTGCTATTCATACTTTAAGTGTTAATATTGCCCCATATAAAATATTCTCCTCAACAACTAAACATCTTATCATTATGTCAAACAGCATTATTGAACAAAAGGTTGAACAGTTCATGGCAAAGGTTATTGCCAAAAATCCGGGTGAAGTTGAATTTCACCAGGCTGTGAAAGAAGTTGTGCAGTCGCTTATGCCTTTCGTAGAGGAAAACCCGAAGTACAAGGGTATTCTTGAGCGCATGGTTGAGCCTGAGCGTGTAATTATTTTCCGGGTACCCTGGCTCAACGACAAGGGGGAATTCCAGGTTAACAGGGGATTCCGTATTGAGATGAACAGTGCCATAGGCCCATACAAAGGTGGCTTGCGGTTCCACCCTACCGTAAATCTTGGAATCCTTAAATTCCTGGCATTCGAACAAGTATTAAAGAATAGTCTCACCACACTGCCTATGGGCGGCGGTAAGGGCGGTTCTGATTTCGACCCCAAAGGCAAGAGTGACAACGAAGTAATGAAATTTACCCAGTCGTTTATGACCGAGTTACAGCGCCATATCGGACCTGATACCGATGTACCAGCCGGTGATATAGGTGTTGGCGGCCGCGAAATCGGTTTCCTTTTCGGACAATACAAGCGCATCCGCAACGAATTTACCGGAGTACTCACGGGCAAAGGTCTCGAATGGGGCGGCAGCCTGATACGCCCGGAAGCAACAGGGTACGGCTGTACTTATTTTGCCGAAGAAATGATGAAAACACGCGGACAGAGCTTTGCCGGTAAAACGGTTGTTATATCCGGATCAGGCAACGTTGCACAATATGCCTGCGAAAAAGTGACCCAACTCGGGGGTAAAGTGGTTACGCTGAGCGATTCGAATGGCTATGTGTACGATGCCAACGGCATTGATGCTGCCAAACTTGCCTATGTAATGGAACTTAAAAACATAAAACGTGGACGAATAAGCGAGTATGCTAAAAAATTCAACTGCGAATATGTTGAAGGGAAAACACCCTGGGGCGTGAAATGCGATGTGGCCTTACCCTGCGCCACCCAGAACGAACTGAACGAAAACGATGCCAAAACACTGCTTGCCAACGGTTGTTTCGTGGTTTCGGAAGGCGCCAATATGCCATCGACCAACGAGGCTGCCGATTTATTCGTTAATGCAAAAATACTTTACGGTCCGGGTAAAGCCGCTAATGCAGGCGGTGTAGCCACTTCGGGACTCGAAATGTCGCAAAACAGCATGCGGTTGAACTGGACCCGCGAACGGGTAGACCAGGAGTTGCATACCATTATGATCAATATTCACCGTACCTGCGAGAAATACGGCAAGGAAGCTGACGGAACAATAAACTATGTAAAGGGCGCTAATATCGGTGGGTTTGTAAAAGTTGCCGAAGCCATGATGGCTCAGGGGCTGGTGTAGTTTAGCCCGACCGGCAAACAAGTGAGGATAATTAAGGCGGATGTATTTAAGCATGCTACTTGTTAGCTCGCAGGTATTGCCGGCAATAATATGGTAAACAAAAGGCTTCAATAAACTGGAGCCTTTTGTTTTTCCAGGATATCGGTTTTAGCTGCCTGGTCAAAACACCAGGTTTTGTATATTTGAAAACCACTCCAGATTGCATGAATCAATATACAGATCAAACCTCCATTAAAAACTCGCGCAGGCTGTTTACTGCGTTATTGCTGGCATTTTTGATCCACAATGCCGAAGAAGCATTTACCATTTGCCGCTACCCGGTTGCAAATCCATTTTTAAACATCCGGATCCTGAGCTGTGTGCAGTTTTTAGTTGCGGTATCCGTAATTTCAGCTTTGGCTGTTATTCTTTACCTGGCAGCAGCCCGGCCATCGGCAAACCTTCGCAAATACTTATTTATTTCCACCGGCTTGTCGGCAGCCTTATTGCTTAACTCCATCATTCCTCACTTGTTGCTGGCACTACTCACCAGGCATTATACGCCGGGAATAATTTCGGCAGTTATACTAATACTCCCTCTCAGCATCCTGGTAATAAACAGAAACAGGCAACTGTATGGTAAGTGGAATTTACTGATGAAGGATGT
>CAYNVK010000592.1:0-2298 GCA_964400395.1 uncultured Lentimicrobiaceae bacterium
AAGCCGGTAAATTGTGTAATTATTTTTCTCATAGCCATATTATTTGCATGAATAAAAATCATTGGACGGCATCAAAACTGTCAGTTTTATAGCAGTCGTAACATGTCAGCACAAGTGGAATACCAGCTATAAAGGAGTTGGCCAGAAGAAACAGGCCTTTTAAAAACTGTCAGCAGGTTCAGAGATCAGCGGTTTATATTGACCTGCCTGTGGGGGAGGAATAGTTGCAAAAGGCAATCGTGGCTATGTAACAACAGTAAAACTGTTTTTGTTATATGCAGATTTCTATATTAACAGAAAATTAACAATACGGAATTATTTATTTGAAAATGAATGGCTTTGGAGACAGCAAGCTGACGATGCATCGTTACGCATGTAAAAGCAGCGCTGCCTTCCTTTTAGAAGAATTGAAAATCAGATGATCCAAAATAAGCCTAATCTTTTGAAAGATAAATTCAATCAGAACATGTGCAACCCAGGAGAGAAATATGCCGGCCACGGAGGTGAAAAGTAGCTCGAAAAATCAGAATTGCAGGCTGTAGGTGAGTTGTTTAAGCTCAATTTCCGATACTTTAGCCGAATAAAGCAGGTTTACCAGCAGGTAGGCTGAAGTTTCGAAACTGTTTTGTGCCGCTTTTACATCGAGGATGGTGGCCTGGCTTACATTAAATTTTGCCAATACTACTTCTACCAGGTCCTTGGTCATTTTGAAGTTTCGGCGTTGCAATTCAATCTGCTGCAGCGTGGTGGAGTATGAGCGGTATAACTTTGTAGCCTGCGTCGAAAGCGAATTGAACAACCGCTCCTTTTCAAGTTTTGAGTTATCGACCCTGATTCTTGCGATATCTTTTTGCGTTTTGTAGATATTGCCATTAAATATGGGTACCTGCAGACTGATGCCCGCCGTTGGCCCAAAATTTTGATTCATCGAGGTAGTTCCTTTATTCAGATTGGCCTGGTAAAAATCGTAACCGGCATTCAGTTTTACTGAAGGATAACGCTGTGCCGAAACTTCTTTAACCAACTGCTGATCAATGAGTATCTGTTGTTCCGCACTCAGGTACTGAGGATTACGTTCCAGATAACGCAGGATACTGTCAAGTTGAAGCGATTGGTCAACAACTATGGTATCGGTAACACTGAAAGGCTTGCCTGCTTTTGAGCTGATCAGCAGCAGCAGGTCCGATTTGTTTTGCTCAACAGCCATTTTCTGCAACTCGAGCAACTGCTCGGCAGAGTTAACATCGGTTTGTGCCTGCAAAATTTCGACGGCATCAGCCATTCCCACATTTTTCTTTACATTGATGATGTCAAGTTTTTGTTTTGAAACGTCGAGAGAATTCTGAATGATTTTCAGATAGTTTTGCTGGCGGATGATATCATAATAGGTAACCATGATGTCGGCGATAGTACCCTGTATCTGCTGGTTCAGCTGCAATTCGCTGAGGTCTTGCAAACGGTTCAGTCTTTCCTTTGTTGCTACTATCCTGAAGCCGTTAAACAAAGTGATTCCGGCCGTTACGCCTGCACTTAATGAATTTTGTCCCTGGTTGGTTATGTTTGAACTTGTGCCGTCGCTTTTATCCTGGTTAATGGTGGTAACGGAAGCATTTTCGCCGGCATTGGCCGTAACATAGGGCAATCCGCCTGCCATACCGTATGTATTATTCATGCGCGCCATATCCACCTCGTTTTTTGCAATGCGGATATCAAAATTATTCAGCAATGCAGTATCGATGGCGTGCTGAACGGTCATCAATTGCTGCGACATGCCTAAGAAAGGCAACATCATCACTAAAAATACTATGGCTATTCTTCTGAACTTCATTGTAATGGCATTATAGATTAATCATTTTAACTGTGTGATGCATTTCCCTAAAGTGACAAAATCAAGTAAACTGAATGTAACTGCGAACACCTGTTGCCAGTTAGCCGCTCACAAATAATTTTATTTTCACTTATCACTTATCACTTAAATTTCAACTTACTTCTTCTTCTATGTCTTCTTCAATTATTCTTTTTCCCGAAATATAAGTGTATACGGCAGGGATAACAAACAAGGTTAGGATGAGCGAAAACAAGATTCCGCCTACAACTACTATCCCTAAAGGAATACGGCTTGTTGCAGCCGCTCCGAGGCTCATTGCGATAGGCAAAACGCCCAGCGAAGTGGCAAGACTGGTCATCAGGATGGGGCGGAGGCGCAGCGTGGCTGCTTTTATTACAGCATCGCGTTTCGACAGACCTGCATCACGCTGTTTGTTAGCAAATTCAACAATCAGGATCCCGTTTTTGGTA
>CAYNVK010000593.1:0-2296 GCA_964400395.1 uncultured Lentimicrobiaceae bacterium
CGAACCTGCTGATATGGCTGTTCCCGGCCATGCTCCCAACTGCGCGGTCGAAGTTTCAGTCCAGGCATAAAAATACACCGATGTCCATGCGGCCGGCTTTTGAAATTTCACCGTAATGCCTGTTGGTTGTACTGTATAATAGGTATGGGTTACAATCGCTGATGCCACTCCTGAATTATCAATGGCAATCGCTTTCAGCGTGGTTTTATCCTGTGTAATTGGAACCGTTCCCCCGGAGGCTATCATGGTTGAACCGGTTGTAGGCGTAGTTCCATCCAGCGTGTAATAAATGGATACAGGTTCGTTTGCTCCTGTTCCCGTTAATGTAACTGTAGTGCCGCCGGCATAATAACCTCCAACCGGGTTCACGCTGATTGTGGTGCCGGAAGTTGTCCCGTTTCCGACCCAGGTATGAAAAATATAGGACCTGGCAACATTTCCTTTGGCATCAGTGGCTTCAACATAATAATCCACCAACTTACTTTTTATTCCTGTAATCCTGGCTGAGTATTCATCGGCCTTGTATTGCGGAAGAAGGCTGGTTAAACCAGGTATCACTTTTTGTGTCATGGGCAGTTCGAGCCAGTCATTTACTTCAGCACCACCGGTATAGGTTTCATTCTGATTGCTTGTTAGCGGGTTTTTCCCGTCTTTATCGGTTCTGTATTTTAATTTAACCGATGTCAACCCGCTGATATCGAATATGTAAGTCCAGACGGTGAAATCCGACGGTTGATAGGTTAACCATTCTGTTTCTCCCGGATTGTAAGGCTCACGCTGCAGATGGTAAATGGATGGAGGCGTTTTGTCGTCCCCGCCGTTCACCACATTCATTGCTTTGGTTACCGAAAGGTTCGATGCACGGGTAGCATGCGAATCCCAGTCTTCGGTACCATCCCAATACCAGTAACAGCTTGTTTCGCCCATGGCCAGGTAATTAAGGGCTGTTTTTGTATCATCGGAAGCAGGATTTATCTGCCGGGCAGTTTTAACAATATTGGATGCAGCCGTAATTACACCCCAGCTGTTACGGTCGGGACTGTAATCTGATGACAAAACGGTACCATTCAGGCTGTAATTCCCGGGATCACCGT
Organism: uncultured Lentimicrobiaceae bacterium; assembly: GCA_964400395.1. Taxonomy (GTDB): domain Bacteria; phylum Bacteroidota; class Bacteroidia; order Bacteroidales; family UBA4417; genus UBA4417. Next base: position 1,095 of record CAYNVK010000593.1, read on the forward strand.
TCCACTTTAAGAACTCGGGATCGGCACCTGCCCCGTACCAGCTTCCGGCTTCAACATGAATTACATCATCCAGAGCAGGTGGAAACCGGTCTAGATAATCCTGCACAGTGGTGCAAACAAAACGCGATGGATTTGCCTGCAGCCAGCTGACAAAATTATCGAAGTTGGAACCATAATATCCCGAAGATCCACCGCCATGATTATCCCCGTCGTGGTGTAAGAGAAGGATAATCGGGTGATCAGGATCGGAATTGTAAGTTTCGAGTTGGCTCATACATAAATCGTACTGAAGGGCTCCAAACCCGCCGCGGCCGTCTTCGTTGCCGAAAAGCAGCGAAGCTGGCATGGCAATCATCCGGTATTCCTTACCGGTATTGGGATCCACGTATTTCATCCAATGCGGGCGATGGCCCCAACCGCCTGAAATTTTACCGGGAGCATACAAGCCGTTGAGTTTAACCCAGTCGCCGGGATCGGCATTCAACTGGTCGGCTTTGTTGGGCTCCACTATACTGAAATTCTTTTCGTACATCAATCCAACCGAAGTGCGGTCGATATGAGCATTGTCAACCATAACCCATTCAATACCCTGTTTCACCAACGAAGGTATCATTTGTTCCTCAAATGCACATTCAGGCGGGAAAAACCCTTTCGAATAGGGCAGCCCGGGGAAATTGGCGGTAAATGCGTCCTTGTGTTTTTCAATCTGGAAACTGATATCCGTGCTATCAATCAATGGCATCAAGGGATGATAATATCCGAAACCCACCATATCCATCCGCTGATTTCCGAGCGAAGTCTTTTTGGATGTCATGGCGTTCCAGTTTTGTTTCCAGTTTGCAAAAGCCATTCCGTTGGCTTCAAGCACATTTAAATCTTCGATCAGCGAACCCGAAAAGCTTACCTGCGCCCCGGCATGGTCGAAGCCTGCAAGCTTATTCACTGCGCCCGGTGCATACGTTGTGTACGGGCCCGTGCGCGAAGTAAATACTTCCAGCAGATTATAGCTCATCCGGTTGGCGTCAATGGTTTGTTTTACCGTTTCGCCCGGCCAGTACACAGGCTGGTGCATATGCCACTGAAAAGCAATATAAATGGGAGGTTTCTGAGCAGTTGCCGATATCGAAAGGGCAACGAGTATATAGAGTACGATTTTTTTCATTACGGGGTAAGTGTATTAGGCTTGGGGTTTGAAGGGTTTG
>CAYNVK010000594.1:0-2290 GCA_964400395.1 uncultured Lentimicrobiaceae bacterium
TATAAATCATCATCTTTAACAGCTTGTTTATGAATATAATCGGTATTGCCAAATGCCTTGCGGTACAATACATTTCCATTTCGGGCTATTAAAACCTGGCAGCCCGGGTATGCTTTTTTATCGATACCTATTTTTACAATTGAATCAATTTTAGAAAAATCGGAGGGCAGAAATCCCTGTTTGTCGTACGCATTGTACCGAAGCCTGCCCGAAGTATCCGTGATGATTCCCGTATGGACCGGAAAGGTTTTATTGACTGAAACCGGAATTTGCCCGCTGCCTTCAAGCCCGCCAAAAATCACCTGTGCAACGGCATCGTAGGCATCGTTGTTATCCTGATAAGCAACTAAAACGGATTTTGCCTGGCTACAGTTTTTAAATAAATTGACACTGTAGGGCAATGTAAATAAACTCAGAATGCACGATTTTGATACAAGCAGCGAATCAACAAGGCTTATTGTTACATCCGAAATTCCAAAGTTGCGGGCCGGCGAAGGATTTGTATTATTGATCCCGATAATCACCAGGTTATAGTTAACCAGGGATTTTAAAACCTGCGAAACCTCGTTTTTGTCGGCCGTGCGGGGTAAAGTAAAGTGATCGGCTTTTGCATAATCGTTTATCCTGTCCTGAAATATTCGTGTGTTGGTGTACCCGATCACCAGCGTGGCAATTTTTAGCGTATCAAGTCCCAAAACAGGTATAACAGGCTGCTTTGCACCGGGCAATGTATTATTTGACAATACTGTAACGGCATTACGGTATAAGGCAGAATTCAGGTTCCTGTCGGAAGGACTGTTCAAATCATTATAAAGGTTGGCTAAAGGTATGGATTGATACCTGTTGAGTCCTGCTCTGTATTTGTAAGTCAGGATGCGTTTGCAATGCAATGCCAGTTCATCATTCGAAAAGTAGCCGCTATCGAGCGCTTGCTTTATTGCATCAACAGCTTTGGCTACCGAAACCGAAAGCAGGAGTACATCGTTTCCTGCCTGAAGCGCCCTGAGTTCCACATAACCCGGCTTTTCAGAATTTGAAACACCTTTCATATCGAGCGCATCGGTAAAAACCAATCCTTTAAAGCCCATCTTTTTGCGCAACAAGTTATCAACAATAAGCGGCGAAAGACTGGAAGGCAGGTTTTGGGTTGAATCGAGTGCCGGCACAAAAAGATGGCCCACCATAATGCCATCCAGTCCATCCTTAATTAATTTCCGGAATGGATAGATATCGAGCGAATCGAGTGTGGCAGCCGAATGATGAATAAGTGGAAGCGCCAGGTGCGAGTCGGTATCAGTATCGCCATGGCCCGGAAAGTGTTTTGCTACTGTGATAATTCCACCTGCCTGCAACGCTTTCATATACAGCTTCGCTTTGCGGGTCACATCATCCGGATGTTCGCCAAAGGAGCGGATGTTGATGACAGGGTTGGCCGGGTTGCTGTTTATATCAGCAACCGGCGAGAAACTGATATGAACGCCCAGCCTACGTAACTGTCGCGAAACAGCCAGCCCGAAATCGCTGATAAGCTGCTCATTGCGCATGGCGGCAAGGGTCATTTGCCGGGCGAAAGAAATGGTGGAGTCGAGTCGCATACCCAGCCCCCATTCAGCATCCATCGAAATGAGCAACGGTGTTTGAGCAAGCCCCTGGTAGTAATTGGTTAAAATTGCCTGCCTTACAGGTCCGCCTTTGAAAAAACAAAGCCCACCAATATTGTAATCCTTTATTAAACCTGCCAGTTGCCTGATCTCAGCCGAATCGATATCGGAATTTGCCCGTAGCATGAACAATTGCCCGATACGTTGTTGTGTTGAAAGTGCATTGTAAACTGAATCAACCCACTGCTGTTCAGCATTATGTTTTTTATATGCAGCCTGAGCCAGACCTGTTTTGGAAACAAGGATGCCAAGTGCAATTACAAGTATTGGAATCACGGATTTAACCCGTTGTAAAATCATCATCAACAAATCGTTATCAGGAAAAATACATTTTTAAGTTTCACGGTCGAACCTGCTGTGGTAACGGAATTACAACCGAAATGTTTTTCAAAATTATTAACATTAGTAACAGCAATCACTTAAAAAAAATAAATTAGCCAAATATTTATAAACAGGCCGGAAATTTTAATCAGGAAAATCAACACACGAAAACAATAATATGTAAGCATGCGCATTATTCATTAAGTAGTATCAGTTGCGCGTTTTAAAATTGTGTGTGGATTGATATTTCTCACTTTCGCAACTGTTTAAAAATTTCTGCTTCAGTATGACTTTGTTTTTCTACCCTG
>CAYNVK010000595.1:0-2288 GCA_964400395.1 uncultured Lentimicrobiaceae bacterium
TCATCGAATTGCGGTATTCATATTGAATGGCCTGATAATATCAAAGAAAACCATGCCGGCAAACCGCTTAAAAATGCAGGTGTTTCGGTGAACGGCGTTTACCGCAAGGGCGAAGCCGTAATTACTGAATACGGGCTCGAAGGAAATGTGATTTACCCGCTTGTACCCGAAATACGCAAGTCGTTGAATTCGGGTATGCCTGTTCACATTACCCTCGATCTCAAACCTTTTAACACGGAAGAGCAACTGTTGGCGAAGGTTGCCGCGAAAACATCCGCACGGACAAAAAACTATGCTGATATTTTTAATCTCAACAATACCCAACTTTCAGTTATTAAAGCATTTACCAGCCGTGAGTCGTTTCTTTCGCCTCAGTTTTTTGCCGGCAGCCTCAAGCAGATTCTGTTGCCGGTGCAGGCCTTGCGCCCCATCGCAGAAGCAATTTCAACCGTTGGCGGTATTGACCTGGAAGAAATGAATTCCGACTTCTCCTTTAAAAAATTGCCTCAATGCTTTGCCATTGGCGAAATGCTCGACTGGGATGCGCCAACCGGTGGTTTCTTACTGCAAGGCTGCTTTTCGATGGGTCACTGGGCTGGGAAGAAAATCCTTGAAAAGGAGACTACTTCGGGTAACATCCCGGATATTTCAAATGGTTAAAAACTGATTTTCGCCGAAATGTTAAATGTACGGCCCAACGACCAGAATCCTTTGAATGTTTCCAGGTCGTGGTTTACACCATCTTCGCCACGGATAATAGTTTCCTTATCAAAAACATTCTGGCACCCAAGCTGCAGCGAAACAGGGAATTGTTTTACCTGCATATCGTAACCTGCATACAAATCAAGTAACGAATAGGAGGGAACGCGGTATGGCTGGCTTCGGTCATCAGGATTGTTTCGGTTTGCCGGGTCGAAATTGGCGTACAAGCGGTCATAAAATACCCAATCGGCTGCAAATCTGAATCCATCGGTAGTACGATACGAAGCGGATAGCCCGATTTGTGTCTGTGGTGCATCGCCCACATATAATCCTTTGGTGTATACCTGCATGCTGTCAACAAGCACTTCGTTGTCGTTATAAATACTTGCCGATACATCATTCTGCCATTTCCAGTTTCCTAATGAGAGTGTGGCGCCCAAGGTGAGGTGCTGAATAACATTGTAGCTGATTTCGGCTTCCAGCCCATAGTGCAATGCATTGAGCCCGCGTACAAGTGCCCGGGTAAGTGAACTGTCAGCAAGCTGAATGTTTTCATTGGTCAGCATCGATTTGTCTTTCCAAAGGGTATAATAAAGATTGATGCGCGACGAAAATTTTTCGTTCCCGAGGTTATAACCGGCCTCAGCCGATGTTATTTTTTCGTTCACCAGGTTCTGGGCGATGGTATTCGAATAGTTTACAAAAACAAATTTGTAGTAAGGCTCGCGCGAATAAAATCCCAGGTTTGCATACACATTGCCATGATCTCCAGTTTTATAGCCGGCTCCTCCTTTTACATCGAATCCTGCCTTGCCAACGGATTCGCTGAGCGGGTTTTCGGGATAATTGTATGGATCTTCGCGCCTGTAGTGCGTGCCCGACACTGTTGAAGCAATAAATGCAGTTAATTTCCCGGTTTTGTACTCGGCCTGGGCAAACAGGTTGCCATAGCCGATCATCGAATAATTATCCACGTTGATCACGTCGCCCCGTTTTTTAATCTGTTCGCGACCATCAACGCCTGCCAGCGACCAGGCATACTGTTCAACCCAGAAATCGCCACCCATCAGGTCATCGACCACTTCGTACAGATGCGACCGGAAGTAACGCAAATGAACACCGCTTGTAAATTTAAGCATATCGTTAACATCCAGCGTAAGCGAACTCAACAGCCCGGCCCAGTAATGATCGGCTTTGTAGTTTGTGAGTACGTTTTTTGAATAACCTCTTACAACTGAACCATCAGCCAGCGTGGTCGAATCGGTATGTGTGCTGTTGTTCAGGAATACCTGGTCGAAATCTATCTGGTTGTTTTTACGGATGTCCCACACAGGTGTTCCGTAATTAAAAGCTTCGGCATACCGGCCACCGCCTTTGCCAAATGATACATATGCCGATGTTGCCAGGAATGCTTTAGGGCTGATATTCCAGTAATGGTTGAGATTAATCTGTGGTTTATGATAAAAGTTCTCGGAGAGGTTTAAAATTTCACCATTATAATCTCCCCAGTTTTTATTGTACTTCACCCCAAATTTGTCGTAATCTGCCTTACTCATTCCATAATTACGCTGCCCGTGTTTTTCGGG
>CAYNVK010000596.1:0-2281 GCA_964400395.1 uncultured Lentimicrobiaceae bacterium
TATATCAGAGTTCCTGCTGATGGTTATCCAACAACTGACAGAACAGTATCTATGTGGGTTAATGTTACAGATTTACCATCGTACCAGGGAAGAACCCCTTTTAGCTACGGCGGAAATGCCTGTAATACAACTTCCTTTTTGACCGGGATAAACAATGCGGGCAATTCATCTTTTTGGTCTGCAGGACATTGTAATCAGAGTAATATAAGTTATACATATTCGGTTTCTCCCATTAATAGCTGGAAGCACTGGGTAATTACCATTGAAGGTCCTGTTCAAAAACTATATATTGACGGAGAACTTAAAACGACGGCAAGCTATGCCGGTGCTACATACGTGTCTGGTAAATCAGCTATTATTGGAGCCTTGGTATATACTGACGGAAATACGGTATATGTTGATGCAAGTGTCGGATATTTTAAAGGTAAAATTGATGATATCCGTATTTATAATAATGCTTTAACCGAAGTTCAGGTGCAAGATTTATATAAATCAGAATCTTCAAACCTGGTTGCCTACTACCCTTTTAGCGGCAATGCCAACGATGAAAGCGGAAACGGAAACCACGGAACAATAACCGGGCCACAAGTTACCCCTGCTGCCGACCGCTACGGCGAACCTGGTAAGGCTTACAAATTCTGGTTTCCCGATTACGTGAGCGTTCCAACCAATTCCTCGTTTTTTACTGACGAATTTACGGTTTCGTACTGGTATAAAGTGGAAGCGTATTGGGGCGATCGCTGCGTATTGAGTTGCGTAGGCAGAAACGGAGGTTATCAGCAACCATTTTCCGGAACAACCTTTCAGTACCTGTTCGGTTACAATTTCCTGACTAATAGTTGGTTCTGGACTAATTACACTGTCCCAAACCCGCCAAATACATGGCAACACATCACAACAACCTATAAGAAGACCAGTGACAATGCATCCATATCGAAACTTTATATAAACGGTGAATTAAAGAGCAGCGACACGTATGCCAATTCAATTGCTTATCCCGGCAGTGAAATATTTTATATCGGACGGAACCATAGTGATTTAGGTTTAAACGGCGTACTTGATGATGTTAGATTCTATAACAAAGCACTGAGTGACCAGGAAATTAAAAACCTATACTTAGCTGAAGCAAAGCCTGTTTTACAACAACCGGCCAATCAATCATCAGTAAATACTCCCACTCCGGAAATGCGATGGATGAGTCCGGAGGCAAATGCTGAATTTGTTTTTCAGCTTGCTGCCGATCCGTTGTTTGGTACTATTCTTTACGAACAGCAAACTTCAGCTTTTTCAATCCAACTGCCGGCATCATTAATTAACGGGGAGCAAAACTTCTATTGGCGGGTATGCAGCAAATCAAATGAAGTAAATGGTCCCTGGTCGGCTGTATGGAGTTTTAACTTTGTAAATACCGGTTTGGCAGCACAAAAAAACACACTTCCGTTTCTTCATATTTATCCCAACCCTGCAAATACTTCGGCTAAAATAACAATGTGCTTCCTCGAAAACACTATCAAAAAAGGCACTGTAACGCTTGAATTTATTAATTCGATAGGCAAGTGTGTTAAAAAAATGACATTCAACAATATTAAACCTGGCATTCAAGAAGTTGAAATTGAAACCATTTCGCTGCTTTCAGGCTTTTATTATGTAAAAACCGATTTGGGCCTTTCGACTCAAAAATTAGTAATTCAACATTAGCAGCTAAACATGGCGCGATTAAGGAATAAGATACATGACTCAGAAAATGCATATAAATTTCCAAAACCTATTAAACAGAAATTTATGAAAAAGATTCTACTGCTCTGTATAATGATTATTGCCACGTTAGCGGCATTAAGTCAAAATCGTTTGTCCAGGCAAGTGCTCAATCCATCAAATGGCCTGGTAGCCTATTATCCCTTTAATGGCAACGCCAATGATGAGAGCGGCAATGGGAATGATGGCGTTGTATCGGGAGCAACTTTAACAGCGGATCGATTCGGCAATTCTGGCAGTGCCTACAATTTTAATGGTAGCAGTGATTATATTAGTGCTTCTAACGTGGCTACCATGGCTACTGATAATTGGAGTATCACAGCATGGATTCAACCGGCTAACTTAAACCAACTTGGATCTGTTGTTATAAATGGTTTTGATGATGGCGGAGGCAGTAATAACGGGTTTTCTATTTTGTTGGGCAATGGTGTTGGCGGGACAGGTAACAATTTAACTGGTTTATTTAGCAATGTTGAATGGATTAACCCCAATTTAACAATAACCAGTAACAATGTCTGGTATCATG
>CAYNVK010000597.1:0-2275 GCA_964400395.1 uncultured Lentimicrobiaceae bacterium
AGGTTATGGAGGCTTAAAGCGGCTTCTAGTCCATGTGCCGGACCCATCCACTCCGAAATAACAGGCATTTTATCGCCGGTTAAGCGGGTGATATTCATAAAGTTTACGGAGAACTGCGATCCTGTGAAGAAAGTAGCAACGGCGGTTCCAATCAGCAAAGGAGCCAAAATTCCATTCAGGAGGAGGAATATTTCATAGGTTCTTTTTCCAAGGAAATTACCAGCTTTGCTCCGGTATTCGTACGATACAGCCTGTATGATGAAAGCGAACAAAATGACGATCCACACCCAGTAAGCGCCTCCGAAACTGGTAGAGTAAAACAAAGGGAAGGAAGCGAAAAACGCGCCGCCAAAAGTTACCAGGGTGGTGAATGTGAATTCCCATTTGCGACCCAACAGGTTAATGAGGATGGTGCGCTCGTCATTGGTTTTGCCAATGGTATAAATAAGTGTTTGCCCGCCCTGTACAAACATCAGGAAAACGAGTATGGCTCCCAGCAGCGAAACGATGATCCACCAATACTGCTGTAATGTGATATATGAAAATGCTTCGAACATGATGCTTGGTTTTAGAAGTTAGTTTTTAGCTGTTTCCGGTTCAGTTGAGTTGTCTTCCGCTGCAGGGCCTTTTTTGATTTGTGAAGTCATAATTTTAATTTCAGCAATCAGCAGGGCTGTAAAAATGACGAAAAACATCCAGAAAGTGACCTGCACCGAAGCCGGTTTAAGCTGCGAAACAGCAGCGATAGTAGGCAGAATATCCTGTATTACCCAGGGCTGCCGTCCCACTTCGGCTACTACCCAACCCAGTTCGGAAGCAATATAGGCCAGCGGTATCGACCAAAGTGCGGTGTACAGAATAAATCGTTTCTTTTCAATTTTATCCTTTAAGGTTAACATCAAAACAACCAGGAATAAAAGCCCGAAATGGACCCCTAACCCTACCATGATGCGGAAGGAATAAAAGGTGGTGGGAACGCTTGGAATCAGTTCGTGAACATCGCGGCCGGCATAATATCCATAGCCGAAATATTTATAGTTAGCCTCAAAATTTGCAAGGGCTACTTTTGCAAGGCTGTCGTTACCAGCTTTCTTTGCTTCTTTATATGTGGCAAGCGAGGTTATGGCAATCTTTCCCAGCTCGCTCTTCTGGCTGAAAGACAATATATTCCGTTCCTCATTTCCATGAACTATATCTCTAATGCCGGGCACATAAGCGTTGGGATCGAGAAAAGCCATGTACGAAAGCATATTCGGAATTTCAATCTCGAAGCGGAAATCCTGTTTTTTATGCGATCTGTCTTTCACATCTTCCTTCAATATACCGATGGCTACCAGGGGAGCGTTTTGCTCACCTACATACAGGTTTTCCATGGAGGCAAACTTCATAGGTTGATATTTCGCCATATTGCGTGCAGAGCCGTCGCCGGTTAAAACAACGAATGCTGTGGTTATCAGGCCAAAGGTTGCTGCCACAATAATGCTTCGTTTGGCAAACAAATGTTCGCGCCTTTTCAGCAAATACCAGGCACTTACACCCATCACAAAAACTGACGCCAGCACATAACCCGAGGAAATGGTATGTAAAAATTTATTGATTGCCACCGGGTTGAACAATACTTCCCAGAAATTTGCCATTTCGTTGCGGGCGGTATCCGGATTAAATTTCATACCTGTTGGATTTTGCATCCATGCGTTGGCAACCAGGATCCATAATGCCGAGAGGTTTGATCCGAAAGCTACCAGCCAGGTGGAAAGCAGATGGAATTTTTTGCCCACCTTGTTCCATCCAAAAAACATAACCGCAATAAAAGTACTTTCGAGGAAAAAGGCCATAATCCCTTCAATGGCAAGCGGTGCGCCAAAAATATCGCCTACAAACCAGGAGTAGTTCGACCAGTTGGTACCGAATTCGAATTCGAGGATAATACCAGTAGCCACGCCAATAGCGAAGTTGATCCCGAAAATGGTCATCCAGAATTTGGTGATCCTTTTCCATTCGGGGTTCCCTGTACGCACATACAGCGTTTCCATAAAAGCGACTATAAACGAAAGCCCGAGCGTGAGTGGCACAAACAACCAGTGATACATGGCAGTGAGTGCGAATTGTGCCCGCGACCAGTCAACAAGAGAGAAGTCAATGTTTTCCATGAGGGGTTAGTTAAGTTTACTAATTATTTAAAAGGTTTAATGCCTTAGGCGTTTAAGCTGCGCGTTCAAGGCCTGCGGCGTTCAAAGGTTCATTTATTCAATTATTCAGATGTTCATTTATTCTA
>CAYNVK010000598.1:0-2267 GCA_964400395.1 uncultured Lentimicrobiaceae bacterium
TACAGGCTTAATTCTTTATTATCTAAAGGGTTATAAGTGCGTTAATATTCAGATATACAATGCATTAAATATTTAAAAATATCCATGTTTTATTTTGTTTTATCATAATTATTTGATTGAATTTAAATTAGGTAAAAATAATTTTCATATTTGTAAGACTTACTAAATATTTTATTTATCTTAGCATCGTAAAGTTACAATTGTTATTAATGCGTTAATTCCTTAATTCCTTAATTGGAAACAATGCCAACCAATCCTCACAAACAACATTAAACCCATCTGCGTATGAAAAAAATTTCACTTTTCGTGGCGTTAATACTTTGTTGCTCATGGCAGCTGGTATTGGCCCAGAAGATTATCACCGGGACGGTTACTGATGCCAAGGACGGCTCTACACTTCCGGGTGTTAGCATCGTGGTAAAAGGCACTTCCACAGGTACTTTAACCGACATCACAGGCAGCTATTCCATTAAAGCTACAGCTGACCAGGTGCTGCTATTCTCCTTTATTGGTTACAAATCGCAGGAAATTGCCATTGGTAGCCAATCGACGCTGAATGTAGCCCTTGTTCAAAATGCTGAATTGCTCGATGAGGTAGTTGTGGTAGGTTATGGTACCACCAAAAAGAAAGACCTCACCGGCGCTATTGCCACTGTTAACACCAAGCAACTTAACCTTGGCGGAACCGTGAGCAATGCAGCACAGGCACTGCAGGGCAAAACTGCAGGTGTTGTTGTAACACAAAGTTCGAGAGCTCCGGGCCAAAATGCTACAGTTCGTATTCGTGGTCTCAACTCTATCAGTACTTCCAACGAACCTTTATATGTTGTGGATGGTTTCCCGTCCACCAGCGGATCGGATATTAACCCGAACGATATTGAATCGATGCAGATTCTGAAAGATGCATCAGCAACAGCCATTTATGGTGCCCGTGGTGCCAATGGTGTTATCCTTATTACTACCAAACGTGGTAAACAGGGCGAAAGCCATATTTCCTTTACCGGAACAACCACCATGCAAACCATTCAGAATCCTTTCAGTATGCTGAATGGTCAGGAGTATATGCTACTGGCCAACGACCTGTACAGGGAACTGGATGGTAAGCAGGATGCTCAGTATGCCGTGTATACCCAGTCGCAGTTACAGTCGACTGTAAATACCGACTGGATTGCTGAAACCACCCGTACCGGTAAAATAAACGATTACAACCTGCAATGCCAGGGCGGAAATGACAAAACCCGCGTACTTGGAAGCGTTGGTTACTACGATCAGCAAGGAGTTCTGAAAAATACCAGCTATAACCGTATTTCCGGTCGTGTTAACGTTGACCAGAAAGTTAACGATTTCACAAAAGCAGGTGTTACCATGTTCGGGCAACGCTCAAACTCCAACTACCAGAGTTATGATGGTAATATTTTGCAGTCGAACGTTTTGCTGGGTATTTTAACTTACGATCCTACTGTAAAACCATATAATGAAGACGGTACATTCGGTCGTCCTCCGGGAGGCCGTGGTGATAACCCGCTGGCAAACCTGGTGTCGCGCGACAACCTGCAGGTGAATGATAAATTAAACGGGAATATGTTCCTTGAAATTGAACCCATTAAAGGGCTTATCGGAAGAGTAAATGCCGGTGCAGAACTCAGGAATGGATTTGTAGGCACTTATCTTCCGAAATCAACCTACCAGGGTGGAATTGATAATGGCGTTGCCAGCCAAACCAATTCGAAATACACACGCGAGCTGATCGATGCTACACTTACTTATAACAAGGTGTTGGATGAAGTACATTCGTTGGGAGCAATGGGTGGTTTTGCATACGAAAAAACTGTTGCTTCAAGCCAGTATGTAGGTGTTAAAGGATTTTCGACCGACTTGTTTTCATTCAACAACCTGGGCGCTGCTTCCACCATCACAGGGGTTTCGTCTTCAAAATCGGAAAGTATGCTCAGGTCATTCTTCGGCAGGTTAAATTATTCCTATAAAGATAAATACCTGGCTACATTCACATTCCGTTCCGACCAGTCATCGAGGTTGGGTATCGAGAACCAGTTTGGTTTCTTCCCTTCAGGATCACTGGCATGGCGTATGGACCAGGAAGATTTTATTAAAAACCTGAACGTATTTTCAAATCTTAAATTCCGCCTTAGTTATGGTGTAACCGGTAACGACCAGGTAGGCCCTTATGCTTCAATGGCGCTGATGTCGAACTCGCATCTCACTTACGACGGCTCAACCAACACCGGTGGTGTTCATATGAACCCGGG
>CAYNVK010000599.1:0-2263 GCA_964400395.1 uncultured Lentimicrobiaceae bacterium
AGCACCGATTGTGCACAATTAAAACCATTATCGAAAAAACTGAGGGCTTTTACAGCGCGCTCCGGCTGAAGTTGTTTTTGCAGCTGTTCGTCGTAAAATTTGCGGAACCCGGCTTTAATCTCATCGCGGACACGGTAAAATTCGCTCATGATAAACTCAGGAGTTCCCTCAGCATGCGAAGGATCATCAAAACCCAAATGCAGGCGATGTTTCACTTTACCTGTGAAAGCCGGACAGGATTCGTTAGCACCACCGCAAACGGTGATTACATAATCCCATTCTTCATGCAGGTACATATCAATAGCATCGGAAGTGTGGTGGCTGATATCAACTCCGGCTTCTTTCATTACGAGCACAGCTTTTGGATTTAGCTGTCCCGATGCATAGGTTCCAGCCGAATACACTTTGAGGGTTCTATCGAACGACTGCAAAAAACCATGAGCCATCTGGCTCCGGCACGAATTGCCGGTACATAAAATGAGTATTTTCATTGATTTAACATTTACATGATTTTGCTTTTTCGAGTTGCGTGGCCATATTCCGGAGTACATGGATGATTTCTTCGAGGCCAATCGCATTGATGCAGTAATTTACTTTTACGCCATCAACAGTTCCCTGCACCAGGTTGCAATCCTTTAACTCCTGCAGGTGCTGACCCACTGTGGTGCGGCTGAGCGGAAGTTCTTCGGTAATATCGCCGGTAATACAAGTACCAGTTTCTATCAGGTAGTTGATAATTGCCAGCCGCGCAGGGTGCGATAATGCTTTAAAATAAGCTGCAGCCTGTTGCAATGATTCATCAAACAATTCAGTTTTTGCCATGCTCAAAATTAATTATGCCGCAAATATACGACATAATTTTAAATGACGCATAAATACGACATATATTTTTGATTAATTTTGGAGAAGGACTTAAGGTACGAGTCGTTGTAAGGGGAGAAACAACCACATTAACTTATCGGTGATAAATTACAAATTGTTCTGAATCGCAAGTTTGAGCTTTAATATCTTGTGGTACAGCGTAACTCAAATAATTTTCAGCGACAGCAAACAAATTCAATTCTTTAACTTAAAGTCGGAAGAATTTGTTACACCCCCAGCCAGGTCAATGCAGCTTCGTAAGTACTGAAAATTTCGACATTAAACGGGTATCGGTTTTTGATGTTCTGCCCGAACATGGTCGACATGGCAACCTGTTGCGGAGTAGCGGTAAGAAGCGCAAACTTTTTGTTTTTTTTCTGACCGGGCATGGCCGAAAATATCTCGAGCACGGCCGGGATATCAGTTATTTCAATAGCAAATGAAGCCTGGCGTAAGTCAACCATAACCGAAAAATCAGGGTTGTAATCGGGGCTGCTCCATATCAGGCTTAACTCGGAGCGAAGCACTGTTGTATTAATTTCGCCTATCAGCGTTGTATAGGCAATTTTCAATGTAAGGTCACTTGAATAATTCACTCTTGTAGCGGGTATTTTGGGTATTAATGAAATATTTTGTTCGCGAACCGGCAACGTAAAAATGAACCTGCTTCCTTTTCCTTTTTCACTCTCGAGCCATATTTTACCTCCGTTACGTTCAACCAGGTCCTTACACAGCAGCAGGCCAAATCCGGTTCCTTTTTCGCCTTCCGTTCCGGGCGAGGAGCTAACCTCATCAACCCTGAAAAGCTTTTTTTGTTTTTCCTTCGAAATTCCGATTCCTGTATCGTTCACTGATATTCTTACGGTATCTTTAACAGCTTCGGCTTCGATGGTGATGATTCCTTCTGCCGGTGTAAATTTTATGGCATTGCTCAGCAGGTTTCGTACCACGGTTTGTATGGCAAATTTATCGGCAAAGGCTTCGAGGGATTTATCAATCACTAGGTTAATCCTAACCTGTTTCCGGTTGGCTTCAGCTGCCAGGATGATGACAGTTTCCGAAACTAATTCGAACACCTGAAAAAGTTCTTTTTCACGCTCGCCTCTGCCCATTTGCACAGCCGACCAGGCCAGCAAATCGTTAAAAAGCTGAAATGTTTGTGTTGCTGATTTGTTGAGAGTTCCAATAATTTCGAGCAGTTCAGCCTCATCGAAATCATGAATATTTTCAGCCAGTAATGATGTAAGGTTCATCATCGACCCTAGCGGACTCCGCAGGTCGTGTGCCAGCACCGAAAAAAGCTTGTCCTTGTCGCGGTTGAGCAAAGCAAGATCCTGGTTACTCCGGGCCAGGTGCTGTTCAGCTTTTTCCCTCTCTTTCATCTCTTCATGCAACTCGTCAT
>CAYNVK010000600.1:0-2258 GCA_964400395.1 uncultured Lentimicrobiaceae bacterium
GTCATTCCGTTTATAGTTTCGGCCCTGGTGATTGTTGTTACTGCAGTTGCAACAGCTTCGTATCACTCGGCAAAAGCGGCTATTACTAAACCTGCAGTTGTATTAAAAACTGAATAATGCTAAAATTATGATCGATCTCAAACACATAACCAAATGGGTAAATTCCGGCGGAAACCGGGTTTTCCTGCTTCGCGATATCAACCTTAACATTAAAGAAGGTGAATTTATCAGCATCATGGGACCATCCGGTTCCGGAAAATCAACCTTGCTGAATGTAATCGGGATGCTCGACGAATTTAACGAAGGCGAGTATAATTTTATCGGCCAGCCGGTTCACCAGCTAAAGGAAAAACAACGGTCGCAATTGTACAAAAGCCATATCGGGTTTGTATTTCAGGCGTATCACCTGATTGACGAATTAACGGTTTACGAAAATATTGAAACTCCCCTACTCTACCAGAATGTTAAATCCGCTGAACGACAAGCCATTGTGGCCGACATTCTGGATCGTTTTAATATTGTAGGCAAAAAAGATCTGTTTCCGCAGCAACTATCGGGCGGACAGCAGCAGTTGGTTGGCGTTGCCAGGGCTTTGGTGGCAAAACCGAAACTCATCCTTGCCGACGAACCTACAGGTAACCTGAACAGCAAACAGGGAGAGGAAATTATGGAACTATTCAGGCAGTTGAATACCGAAGATGGCGTAACCATTATCCAGGCTACTCACTCCGAACGTAACGCAGCTTATGGTTCCAAAATAATTAACCTGCTCGATGGCAGAATCGAAAAATAAACTGAT
Source organism: uncultured Lentimicrobiaceae bacterium (assembly GCA_964400395.1). Classification (GTDB taxonomy): domain Bacteria; phylum Bacteroidota; class Bacteroidia; order Bacteroidales; family UBA4417; genus UBA4417. The sequence continues at coordinate 800 of CAYNVK010000600.1, forward strand.
TGAAATTCACAAGTTGAAACGTAGTATTATGAATAAAACAACAGGAATATTATTGGCAATTAGCTGTTTAGCAATTTTTACGAAAACCTTTGCCCAGAATTCTTCCGGTGTAACCCAGGTTTACACCCTGCAGCAATGTGTCGAAACGGCTTTTAAAAACAACGTGGATGTAAAACAGGCCGAGCTCCTGGCTGAATCGGCAAGGTTAAATTATAACCTCTCCAAGGCCAGTATGCTTCCCGACCTGAATGCGAACATCACGCATTCCGCTTACAACGGACGAAGCATAAACCCGTACACCAACACATACATAAACGAGCAGAACAATGCCGCCTCGTATTCGCTTAGCAGCAATATTGTACTGTGGAATGGCTGCAGCCTGCATAATTACATGAAACAAAATGAACTGAATTATGAAGCCGGTAAAATGGACGCCCAGAATGCCCGGGACAAAATTACCATCAACATCATTTTGAACTACCTTTTTGTGTTAAGTACCCAGGAACAACTGAATATTGCACTGAACCAGGTGGAAGCCACCCGCAAAAAGGTGGACCTGCTCGAAATTAAGAACAGCCAGGGAGCCATTACGCCTGCCGACCTGTACGATATGAAAGGGCAGCTGTCAACCGACGAACTTTCAGTTGTAAACACCAGAAATAGCCTCGAAAATGCAAAACTTACCCTGTCGCAGCTCATGAACATTCCTTATTCCGAAGACATGAAGCTGATCCCGGTAAACGATAGCAGCGTGGTGCAATACGGGTCATCCATCAGCGAGGTGTACGAAAATGCACTCAATCACCTGGCCATGGTTAAATCAGCCGATCTGAAACTGGCCGGCGCTGCCAAAAATATTAAAGCAATTAAAGGACAACTGCTGCCAACCCTTTATCTTTCGGGCGGTTTGTACACCAACTTTTCCAATACCGCCAATACCCAGGAGTTTGTGAGCACTACCGATGTTCAAACTGCTGATTATGTGATGGCGAATAACACAAAAAACCCGGTTTATTCTCCGCAATCCACCTACAATTCAATTCCTATCCCCTATGCAACACAGCTGAATAACAATTTTAACTCGGCCATAAGTGTGGGATTACAGATTCCATTGCTGAATGGTATGCAGGTTAGGAATAAACTGAACCAGGCCAAAGTGGTTGAAAAACAACTGAGTATACAGGCCGAGAACACCCGTGTACTGTTGCGTAAGGCAATTGAAGCCGATTTCGTGAATATGAATTCCGATTATACCTCGTACCAGATTATGCAGCGACAGGCCGCCGATTTCGAACAATCGTTCCGTGCTGCCGAAGTACGCTTCGCAAATGGTGCTATATCGACCGTTGATTTTGTAATTGCACGCAACAACCTCGACAGGGTACTGATAAACCTTGTATCCATCAAATACAATTACCTGCTGCGCACCAAACTCCTCGATTTTTACCAGGATAAGGCG
>CAYNVK010000601.1:0-2257 GCA_964400395.1 uncultured Lentimicrobiaceae bacterium
GGGGGCGGAGGAGGCATTTATGGCGATCCTGCAAAGATTAATCTGAGTTTAAATTCAGGTAACCGCATCGAACTGGCAGGGAAATGGCAATATAACATTGGCTTTAACCTCGCCCAGGTCCCTGGCCAGCCAGTCGATCCCAACAACCCGAACCGGCCAACCGTTCTTTACAATGCCATGATTCACCCCATTATTCCATTTACTATCAGGGGAGCCATCTGGTACCAGGGCGAAAGCAACGATTCGAGAGCATACCAGTATCGCGAACTTTTTCCGTTAATGATTAAAGACTGGCGCAAACAATGGAATCTCGATTTTCCCTTCTATTATGTTCAGCTGGCCAATTATACCAAAAGCCCGCAACAGCCGGAGGAATCGAATTGGGCTGAATTGCGCGAAGCTCAGCTCCAAACCCTGCATCTCGAAAATACCGGAATGGCTGTAACCATCGACATTGGCGATGAAAAAGACATACATCCAAAGAACAAAAAGGAGGTAGGCCGCCGCCTGGCATTGATAGCTGAGGCAAAAACGTACAATCAGAATGTGGTGTATTCAGGCCCTGTGTACAACACTTTTGTAATTGAGGGAAACACGATCCGCATTAAATTTTCCCATACCGATGGTGGCTTGAAAACGCCTGATGGCGAGGCACTAAAAGGTTTTGCCATTGCCGGCCCCGATCATAAATTCAGGTGGGCCGAAGCTACAATTGATGGAAATGAAATAGTTGTATCGTGCAAAGAAATAAGTGATCCTATAGCAGTTCGCTATGCATGGGCTAAAAACCCGGTTTGCAACCTTTACAACGGGGCAGGATTGCCGGCTTCACCTTTCCGTACAGATGACTGGCCTGGTGTTACAGCCGGGCAAAAGTAGGCAATGCTTTCAATGACACATTGCTACGGTTTTAAATTGTCTTAATCCTTTTATTTTGAATCCATGAAACCTGGAATCCTGGTCATTTTCATGACCCTTAGTATGCTGCAAATTTCACTTTTTGCACAAAAAGTTGATAAAACGCCTCCGGCGCCACTCTATGCTGATCCCGTTTATAACGGTACCCGCGATCCGGAAATCATCTATAACACTTATGCCAAAGAATACTGGATCTTTTATACCGCAAGCCGGCCGTTGACTGACAAAGGTAATTTTGTGGGGACACCCTTGGGTATAGCCGCTTCGAAGGACCTGGTAAACTGGCGGTTTTTAGGATACTGCAGTTTTAACGGGGTTGCCGGCAAACCGGATGCTCCTCACACCAACTGGGCTCCCGGAGTTTTCATTGAAGGAGATACTGCCCATATGTTTGTTACTTTTAAGGATGACACAATTGCTCCATGGGGTGGTGCCAGCCGGCTTGATCATTACAAAGCGCCTGTAAGCGATATGCAACGAGGCTGGAAATATTTCGGTACGGTTACCGCTCATCCACAGGCTATTGATGCCACCGTGTTAAAAATCAACGATATGTATCATATGTGGTACCGCGATTGTATTACTGAACCCTGTGGTATTTACCACGCCCGGAGTAAGGATTTGAAATCGTGGGATTTCACAGGCAAGGCCGAAGGGGATGTTAACAATATGGATATTAATAAAATCTGGTACCAGGAAGGGCCCTATGTTTTCTTTTGGAAAAATGAATTTTGGATGATAACAGATCCGGGCGATGGCATTGCTACCTACCATTCGGCCGATGCGGTTAACTGGAAATACGATGGCAAAATACTTACTAAAAATACCGGTAGCCGGAAGTTCGATACCACCAACGGAAAACATGCAAGCGTGGCAATAATCAACGACAGGGCTTTTATTTTTTACCATATTGAACCTTTTGCTGATTTGAAAGAGACTTTCCCTGGCCAGAAATTTATCTGCTACCTGCAAATGGCCGAGTTAAAAATTGAAAATCACAAAATTACCTGCGACAGGAATAAGCTGATTCGCTTACCGCGATTTTGAGTTGGGTTTACTGGATGGATCGTAGGTTCCGTTGATTTTGAAATTATTATTGATTTTCTGCGGGATGTTGGGCAATGGGCGATGGGAGAAGGGGAGACTGGGAGACAGGGAGACAGGGAGATTGGGAGATGGGCGAAGGCAGATGGGCGATTTTAAAATTTTGACTGAACTTCAGTTGGGGATACTTCGGTTTCCATGCCTGTATTATAAAGTCAGACAGGTGACTGCTGGCTTTTGCTCAACCTGTCGTATATATTGAGCCAAGTTAAACAGTCACTGCGTCCTTAAACCT
>CAYNVK010000602.1:0-2232 GCA_964400395.1 uncultured Lentimicrobiaceae bacterium
TCATTAATTCAGGTATCTGCTGATCCAACTGGATTGGATAGCGCGCTAAAGCTATTGCTTTATAGCAGCAGGAAAAAGTAAATCAGTTAGATTGATGCCGGAACTTACTTTAATAAATAGAACTTACCGTGCTTTCACGAATTTATAGGTGATGGTTCCTCTTTGTTCATCGGGTGCATCGGCTTTGGGCGTAAATGTAGTCCGTCGGGCCGCTGCTTCGGCCTGTTGCCTCAGGCTGATTTCGGTGATGGTAGTACCTTTGGCGCCTGCGCTGGCATAGGTTACTTTGCCGTTCTTATCAACCTTAATTGATACTACTTTAATTCCCTGTTCCGGCGAATCGTACGTTGGTTTTGGGAAGAATTTGGCAGTCCGTCCACCCAGGTCGTATGAATTGCCTCCGCCGGTTCCGCTACCATTTCCTGAGCCTATACCGGAACCTGTACCGCTGCCGATGCCGCTGCCGGTACCTGTTCCTGAACCGGTTCCTGAACCGCTCCCGGTGCCGCCGTAATTGCCCGATTTGGTGGTACCGTCCTCGCGACCCTGGTTCCCCGGTTTACCGGTAGTGCCATCGTTGGTATTGGTACGCTTTTTATAGAGCGCGTTGGGGTCGACTACAGGTTGCTTTACTACCGTTTGGGTGGTCTGGCTCACCGCAGGTTTATCGGTTGCTTTTTTGGGTTTGGTTTCTGTTTTCGAAGGTAAAGCAGGGGCATCTTCAATATCCTGGGCCAGAACATCCTCATTTTGATCCGCATCAACTTTGGTGTTTTCTGAGGGATCGGGCTGTACATCTGCCGTCTTTTTATTTTCGAAACTGGGCATGCTTACATCAGCAAACTGGTTGTCGTTCATACCCTCGTCACCGGTGCCCAGGTTAATTTCCAGACCGCTGCCGCCGCCTCCTCCGCCTTCTTCGGGCCATGGCGGTATGGGTGTTGTAAATACCAGGGTAAGGAAAAGCACAACCAGCAGGCCGTGAAACAACAAGGTTCCGGCCAACCCAAGCAGATGATCCTTTGCCTGTTTATGTTTATCCGTTTGAGCCATTGGGTGCTTTGGTTGCAAGTACCATTTTAACTTTCAGTTTATTACCGATCTCCAGCACGTTCACCAGGTCCTGTATGCTCAGGCCGCTGTCGCAACGCAGTATCACGGTGAGGTCTTTCGATTTCTGCAGCTCCGAAGTGAGCATGGGCTCCAGCATAGGAAAAGTTACCGGGGCATTGTTTACAAAATACTGTAAATCCTTTGTTACCGAAATGGTGACTTCTTTCTGCCTGAGTGCCTGGTTGTGTTTGGAACTGGGCAGGGTAAGTTTTACCACATTCGGGTTGAGCAGCGTCGACATAATCAGGAAAAACAACATCAGGAAAAACATGATGTCGTTCATCGAAGAGGTGGCTACTTCGGCGGTTATTTTCTTTTTTCTGCGAAGGTTCATTTTACAGGCTCCTGTAATAAATCAATAAACTCCATGGCGCTGTGTTCCAGTTTCTGAACGGTTTTTTCGACCATAATGTTGCACCAGTGGTACAATACAAAGGCTGTGATACCCACCAGCAGACCGGCAGCGCTCGAAACCATTTTGGTATACAAACCCGCCGAGACGGTGGTAATGCTTACATCGCCGGCGAGCGAAATGTCGTGAAATATCTTGATTACCCCGATGATGGTACCAATAAACCCGAACATAGGCGCAATACCGGCAATAATGGCGAGGATTACTACATTGTTTTCGAGTTTGTACACTTCAAATTTTCCGACAATCTCGATGGAGTCTTCTATTTCCTTGAGCGGGCGTCCGAGCCGTTTTATCCCTTTCTCAATCATACGGGCAGCCGGGCTTTCGTTGCTTTTGCAGAAGGCAATGGCTGAATCGATGCGGCCGTTGGTAATAAAGTCGCGGATGTTGTTCATCAGGTTGGCTTCGTTGCGCGATGCACGGCGGATGTGAAAATACCTTTCAATAAAGATGTAGATGGCCACTACCGATAAAATCGCGATCGGTATCATGATGGGGCCGCCTTTTACAATTAACTCGCCGAGCGAGAACGATTCTTCTTTAGGCTGGGTAAGCGCAGGCAACTGGTTTACTGCTTTTGCTGCGGTGTCGGCCGCGCCCTGCGTGGTTTGAACGATCTGGAGGAGAACTGATGCGAACATATTATTGAATTAGTTAGGTAAAAATACTATCATTACAGTATGCTATTTATGGCATAATCATAA
>CAYNVK010000603.1:0-2230 GCA_964400395.1 uncultured Lentimicrobiaceae bacterium
AGCAATACCTGGCTGATGTAGCCAAAGCAGATGAACTGCTCAACAGCGATGAGGAAATTATAGCACTCCGGAAATCAATTACACGTTCATCGGCCTCGCAACTGGAAAACGGAACCTTAACTGCCTCGGATTTTGTTACCGACCAGCTTGCCGAGGAACAAGCTTTACTTACCCGAAACCTTCATAAAATGCAGCTGCTGCAATCGAAGGCATTGTATAAAGCTGCAACCGGTGGTTTATAGTTCGATAGCAGCATAAGAGCAGAAATGGAAATAGTCAGAAATTTTAACTCCAAGGAATTATGAAAAGGAATAATATCAAAATTGCAGCGAATGTATGGTTGATGGTTGCTTTACTAATGGTATCGTCCTGCAGCAACAACAACAAGCTGAGCGATGCTTACGGAAATTTTGAAGCGGTGCAGGTTACCGTTTCGGCCGAGAGCGCGGGCCGCATCCATTACCTGAACGTGGAGGAAGGATCGCAGCCCGATTCGGGCGCTGTTGTTGCCCTGGTGGATACGGCCGACCTGTATTTGAAAAAACTGCAGCTGCAGTCGCAAAAAAAAGCCATTGCAGTGCGCAAGAGCAGCATCGAAAGCCAGGTGGCTGTTCAGCAGCAGCAAAAACAAAACCTGTTGGTGGAGAAAAACCGCGTTAGCAGGCTCATTGCTGATAAGGCCGCCACAGCCAAGCAACTCGACGATATTAACGGGGCTATCGACCTGGTTGACAAACAAATGGAGAACATCAACACCCAGAATGCCGGTATTGTTGAGGAAATGGAGATAGTGGACCGGCAGATTGCCCAGGTAAATGAATCAATTCGTAAATGCTATATCCGCAACCCGGTTAAAGGTACTGTGCTCAATAAGTTTGCCGAAGCCGGCGAAGTGGCTGCCCCGGGTCGGGCGCTTTATAAAATTGCCGACCTTAGCGTAATGGAACTCAAGGTGTACATCTCCGGGAGCCAGCTTCCGGCTGTAAAACAGGGCCAGCAGGTGGAAGTTTTAATCGATAAAGACCAGAAGACAAACCGCAAACTTACCGGAGTAGTGAGCTGGATATCGCCCAAAGCTGAATTTACACCCAAAATTATACAAACCAAAGAGGAACGCGTTAACCTGGTGTATGGCGTTAAAATAAGGGTGCCAAACGACGGAAGCCTGAAAATTGCCATGCCGGCCGAGGTAAATTTTACCCGGGTCAATTAACTACGCTTTTCAACCAGCATTATACAAGCTTAATCATCAATCCAAACCATTATAAACCAAAACCTGAATTTATGAAAATCATCATCACCGCAGCATTATTTGCAATTTCAGTGGCATTTGCCGGCAATGTAAAAGCGCAGTCGAAAGCTGACAAAATTATCGGCTATTACCTGACTTACGACGACGACACCCATGCAGAAAAATCGCAGGTTCAGATTTACAAAGACGCCAATGGCAAATATTATGGTAAAATAGTGTGGCTGAAAGAACCACTGAAAAACGGTAAACCCAAGGTTGACGATAAAAATCCGGAAGCAAAACTGCAAAACCGTGCCATCATCGGGCTCGAAATGCTGAAAGGATTTAAGTATAATGCTTCGGACGACGAATGGAGTGAAGGCACCATTTATAACCCATCGAGCGGTAAAACCTACAACTGCTATATGAAGTTTGAGTCGGGAACCAAGTTAAAAATACGCGGTTATATCGGCGCTTCGTGGATGGGTTTGGGTAAAACGGCTGAGTGGACCAAAGAACCGGCTTTGAGGAAATGATTATAAAAGAGGATAGAAAACGGGAGTAAAGTTGAGAAGATCTGGTTTTTTTAGAGGTCATTCGATAGTCCTTCGATGGGAAAACAATTGTTTCATTGGTCACCTGATGGTTATTGGGAGGTGATCGGGCGGAAGATAATGAACCTTGTTTCAACCTGTAAAGTTGCCGTATCCTGTTTTCTATCCCTTAGTTACTGAAAATATGCCATCCAATATTTCAATACAAGTTTCGGGGCTTGCCAGGCATTTTGGCAATAAAGCTGCGTTGAGCGATGTTTCGTTCGATGTAGCCAAAGGCGAATTGTTTGGTTTTATCGGGCCTGACGGAGCCGGGAAAACTGCTCTCCCTCTCCTTCTGGCGCGACGAAGCCGCCGTGCAGGACTGGCGCACCCGTGAGGCTCATCGCGCCGCCCAAAGCCTGGGGCGCAGCGGTACCTTCGCCGACTACCGCCTGCGGGTGGC
>CAYNVK010000604.1:0-2214 GCA_964400395.1 uncultured Lentimicrobiaceae bacterium
GTGCGTGAGGGCTTCGGGCCTGGTTTTGTCCCAAAACTCCTCGCTCTTGCGGTTAGCATCATCCAGCACTATGATGTTATTGGGCATGGAGTAAATCTTTTCGTCGCGAACCGGCGAAAAATCGTATCCTGAATACATCACCGTGCGGGTACCAAAAAAGCCCATAGTTATTTTCGAATCCACAATCACGTTGAAATCGGCAATGGTCTGCTCACGGGTCAGCATCCACCTTCCGTTATTGGCAATGCCGAATTCCTGCGAAATAACCATGTCATTCACAAAATTGAGATTGACATCGCCGGCCATTTTCATTTCGAGTTTTTTTACCGCGTAGGTTGTATCGTGTATCCACATGTTGCCGGTAAAAGCAAGCTCCTGTTTACGCCGGGGCTTAAACATTATATTGTAGCACCACTGGTTATCCAGCAAGGTGGAATCGACCAGGTAATACTTGTAATACAGCAAACCCATGGATGATATTGGGCTGACAAAGTTTTTCTGGAAAAGACTGATAAAGTTATCGTACACTTTAACATCCTGGGCCATATTGCCCACAAACTGCGACATGGTTGGGTTTTCGACACCCGATATCTGGCTGGCTTTGATAATTTCCTTGCGCTCGCGTGGTGTTTTTCGGAAATACAGGTCAGAGAAAGCCTCAGAAATCATCACCGGTAGGTAAATTTTGCCATTTACCACGCTGGTATCAATCTGGTTAAAAACAAATTTGAAGGGTTCAAGAATACGACGGTTCTGAAATTTTTCGCTGAGGTTATTTACATCAAACTGCATTTTGGTGTAAGCCTGGCAATGGAATGATTCAACCTTATCGGGATCGTTATCGGGCTTATGATCAATTATTTTGCGCAGCAGCACTTCAGCCGGGTTTTCGCCGGGACGTATTACAACGCCCGAAAGCTCGTACCGCTCGGGCTGCAATTTGATATCAATGGTTTGAAAGCGATTACGCTGTATCGGGATATAGGAAGTAACAAAGCCAATGTAGGAAGCAACAACGGTATCCGTTGCTTTTTTCGATTCGAGTGCAAAACGACCATCGAAGCCGGTGGTGGTTCCTATCTGGGTATTTTTAAAATATACGCTAACAAAAGGGAGTGTATCCCCTGTTTGGGCATCGCGGACAATACCCATTATTTTAGTGGCATCCTGGGCGCTGCAAAACATGGAAGTTCCTAATGCTAATAAAAGCATTATGCCATAATGGCGGAATCCACTTTTCGACTTTAACATCATATTCATAAGTTTCGACCAGGCTCAAAAGCCATGCCAGCATTATTTTTAGGTATAAATTACACGATAACCAGTTGCTTAAAGGTATTTACACCTACTTAACATGCCGGATTAGCTTTACAGTTAAAATTAAAGTGAAGCTTTTCGATTATTTTCGAATCGCCTCAACAACTGTATACCGGCAATGGTTCAGGATCAATCCTGCATATCGTCCCAAAACTCGACAGCCCGGCGCATATGCGGCACAACAATGGTTCCGCCTACCAGGGTAGCAATACCAAGTACTTCGAAAAGTTCTTCCTCGGTAACATTGTTTTCCCTGCATTTCAGCAGGTGATATTTTATACAGTCGTCGCACCGCAATACCAACGAAGCTACCAGGCCCATTAACTCCTTGGTTTTAACCGGCAGAGCACCCTCGGTATACGCGTTTGTATCAACATTAAATATTCGTTTCACAACCTTATTGTCAACGGACAGTATCCTGTCGTTCATTTTGCTCCGGTATGCATTAAACTGATCAACTTTGTCGCCCATATTAACAGTTTTGCTTTGTTATGTTCTTGTTTTTAATGTATTTATAAATTGCTATCCATGTACCGGGATTACTCTTACAGGTAATAGAAACCGGCTGTTGTGCTGCTAAAAAAAGGACAACTGCATATGTCCCCCTTTTGTTAGTTCCCTTTATCCGGAATTGTAATTTTCAGCATCTCAAAAAGATCCTAAACAGATGATGCCGGGAACCAGCATAGGATTAACGATACGATACCCGGGTAGCATCCATTCCCGCCGGCACTGTTCCCATCAGGTAACCTGAAAGTACAGACCACATATCAGCTATCTCTATTCATTTTCAATTCCAGGCTTGCAACATTTAAACTATCACTTGCAACTTCGCAAACCCAGCCTGGTATTGTCATGGTACATGAGATTATAAGATGAACCCCTTACTTCGATGAA
>CAYNVK010000605.1:0-2209 GCA_964400395.1 uncultured Lentimicrobiaceae bacterium
GTGCATTGTGCATAGTGCATTGTGCTTAGTGCATTGTGCTTAATGCTTAGTGCTTAATGCTTAGTGCTTAGTGCTATGTGCCTGGTTGTTTTAGCATAAAACCGTATTGTTGCCGGTTGTGGTTAAGAATTGTTAATTCCTTAATCTGCTGTTCATTTTGGAGTAATTTTGATATGACCAATACGTTGTATCCTTAAATTTAACATTATGATATCAAGTTCATCAACATTCACTAAAATTAATCAGTGGGCGCGCAATTCAATGAGCCTTAAACTTATTGTTATAGGCATTTTTGTACTCATTTTGCTTATCCCTTCCGAAATGGTACAGTCGCTGATACGCGATCGCGAAACTACACGTAACCAGGCCATTTCCGAGATATGGCGAACCTGGGGCGACAAACAGGTGCTGGCCGGCCCGGTAGTAAGTGTTCCTGTGATTTCCTTAAAGTCACTGCCTAACGGAACGGTCGAGTCTTCTACGCGGTTCCTTCATTTTCTTCCTGAGAATCTATCGGTTGCAGGCGAGGTAGTTCCTGTAATCCGATATCGCAGCATTTACGAGGTGGTGCTCTACTCGGGCAACCTGAGCGTAAAAGGAAATTTTAAACCCCTTTTCCCGAAAGGACTGAATGTGCAGCCGGCAGATATCAAGTGGGATAAAGCCTTTGTTACGTTTGGAATTTCGGATATGAAAGGCGTAAAGGAAAACATCGACCTGGCATGGAATGATTCCGTGTTTCGCATGCAGCCCGGCGTGCCAGTTCATGATATAATTAAAGGTGGTGTAAATATACCTGTGGTAATTAATCCCGATATTGAAAACAAGTTCAGTTTCAAACTTCAGCTCAATGGAAGCAGGCTCCTGGCATTCCTGCCGTTTGCTTCGGATATGAATGTAAATCTCACTTCTTCCTGGGCCAATCCTTCCTTCGAAGGGGCTTTTATTCCTGCCGAAAAGTCTGTTACCAAAAAAGGCTTTACAGCCAAATGGAAAACGCTGGAGCTAAACCGCAACTATGGGCAGTTTGGTTTCGATAACTTTATAAATGGCGCAGAAGGGGATGAGCCATCCAGGCTGATGTTCGATAACGACCGCATTTCAGCTGATAACCCACTGGGCGCCTTCGGAGTAAATCTCATTATGCCTGTTGACCAGTATCAACGCACAACCCGGGCTGCCAAATACGGTGTGTTGTTTGTCATTCTTACTTTTGTAACCTTCTTTTTCTTTGAGTTATTAAAGAAAAAATATGTTCATCCGCTTCAATACCTGATTGTTGGATTTGCCATTATGCTTTTTTACCTGTTGCTGCTTTCACTGGCCGAATACCTGCTTTTCGACCTGGCCTATGCCATTTCAGCGGTAGTGGTTACGCTGATGGTTATGCTTTATGCCGGGGCTATTTTCAGCAACCGGAAATATGGAATAATAGTAGGTCTGATCTTATTTGTGCTGTACGCTTATTTTTACACACTATTGCAATTGCAATTGTATTCGCTACTGTTTGGTTCAATCGGTATGGTGGTAATGCTTTCGGTTATAATGCTGCTTACCAGGAACTTGCACCGGGAAAGTGCGCGTGAAGCTACAGAAACAGAAGAATAAGTTTTTAAAATCAGAGAGCGACTTTTAGTCGCTCTCTGACTATGATAGTCCCAGTAAAACCTTCACCGGCTCATTTCCTTCGAAAAGCATTTTAACAGGATTTTCGAGCAATTCCTTAACCATTACCAGGAAACTGACCGATTCGCGGCCATCAATAACCCGGTGATCGTACGAAAGTGCAATATACATCATTGGCGCAACCACTACCTGCCCGTTTACAGCAATGGGTCTTTCGATGATATTATGCATGCCCAGTATGGCGCTTTGCGGCGGGTTCAGGATGGGTGTCGACATCATGGAACCAAAAACTCCGCCGTTGGTAATGGTAAAGGTGCCGCCTGTCATTTCGTCGAGCGTAATTTTATTATCGCGCGCCTTACCTGCAAGTTCCTTTATTTTCAGTTCGATAGCGGCAAGCGGGAGCGATTCGGCATTGCGGATAACCGGCACCACCAGTCCTTTGGGGGCGCTCACGGCTATACCGATATCAGCGTATTTGTGAAACACCAGCTCGTCGCCGTCAATCATGGCATTTACCTGTGGGAATTTGGCCAGCGCAATGGTTACGGCTTTGGTAAAAAACGACATAAACCCGATACCC
>CAYNVK010000606.1:0-306 GCA_964400395.1 uncultured Lentimicrobiaceae bacterium
TCGCCAAACTATGGCTGGGATATGAATTTTAAACTGGAGGGATATAACGAAACGCTGATTACGTATGTAATGGCTGCCAGTTCGGCCACGCATACAATACCTGCCACTGCTTACCACCAGGGATATGCCCGCAGTGGCGCGATAAAGAACGGAAAGACTTTTTACGGGTATGTATTGCCCCTGGGTTACGATTATGGCGGACCTTTATTTTTTGCGCATTATTCCTTCCTTGGTCTTGATCCGCGGAAGCTTTCGGACACTTACGCAAACTACTGGACACAAAACGTAAACCACTCACTCATCAAC
>CAYNVK010000606.1:316-2195 GCA_964400395.1 uncultured Lentimicrobiaceae bacterium
ATTGTGCAACCAATCCCAGCAAATACATAAATTACAACGCATCGTGCTGGGGACTAACTGCAAGTGACATACCTACCGGCTATGGCGTAAATGAACCTACCAACGACAGGGGAACCATTACACCAACTGCCGCGGTTTCTTCACTGCCCTATACCCCTGATCAGTCTATGCAGGCCATTCGCTATTTCTATTACATAGTGGGCAATAAATTGTGGGGGCAATATGGTTTTTATGATGCTTTTGATGCAACAAAAAACTGGTGGGCAAGTTCCTACCTGGCCATCGACCAGGGTCCAGAAATAGTGATGATCGAAAATTACCGCACCGCCCTGGTATGGAACCTCTTTATGAGTGCCCCCGAAGTACAGGCAGGGCTTACGAAATTGGGCTTTACCTATTAGTGCACCACTTTATAACTGTAACCGCAGTGATCATCTAAACCTTTAATTGATAACATTTAATGAGAAGGGCGATAAATAATGAAAACACTACTCAACCTCAGCAAAATAATAATACTGGCCGTTTTAATAGCCTCTTCAGGTTGCGCAAGTTCGCAGAAGACCACTTTCAAATCGCAGGGAAAAATTAATTATTCCCTGTCCACCCAGGAAGAAGCCATGCTCGACTCAATCCAGCACAAAACATTCCTGTATTTTTTAAATGAACACCATCCTGAAAAAGGAATTGTAAAAGACCGCGCCGCCAGCTGGGCACCCGCCAGCATTGCATCCACCGGGTTTGGAATTCCGTGTTTTGCAATTGGTGTTGAACGAAACTACATTACCAGGAAACAAGCCGCGGAAATTACCCTGAACATTCTTAAATTCTTTGCCAACTCCAGCCAGAGTGCCGACACAAACGCCTCAGGCTACAAAGGGTTTTATTACCATTTCCTCCGGATGAATTCAGGTACCCGCGAATGGAAATGCGAACTCTCTACCATTGACACAGGGATACTGATGATGGGTATAATTTTTGCCCGCAACTACTACAACCTCGATGATGAAACCGAAAAACAAATCCGTGAGCTTGCAGGGTTTCTGCTGGGGCGAATGGACTGGGATTTTATGCAGATGCCGGCAAATGGCAAGCATCCCAACTGCATCTCCATGGCCTGGTCGCCCGAAAAGGGCTTGCTGAACCATGGATGGAGCGGCTATAACGAAGGGCTGTTTCTGTATGTGCTGGCTGCCGGAACCGGGATGAAAGACGTTGAAAGAAGTTATCAGTCATGGTTATCGACCTACGAGTGGAAAACCCCTTATAAAAATCTGCCGCATGTAATTTTCCCTCCCCTGTTCGGGCACCAGTTTTCGCAGGCGTTTATCGATTATCGGGGGCTGGCCGATAAATACATGAAGGAAAAGGGAATCGATTACTTCGAAAACTCGAAACGTGCCACCTATGTTCAGCAACAATATGCCATCGAAAATCCCAAAGGATGGGTAGGCTACGATTCGTTGTGCTGGGGATTTACGGCCAGCGACGGCCCCGGAAGCAGTTATAATTTTGGCGACAAAAAGTTTGAAGGCTATGCCGGACGTGGAAGCAGCGGCCGCGATAATACCATTGCCGAAGATGGAACCATCGCGCCCTATGGCCCTATGTCGTCGTTGCCTTTTGCACCTGAAATTGTATTACCAACCATAAAATCGATGAATGCCAGGTATGGTAGTCAATTGTGGGGAAAATATGGTTATTACGATTCATTTAACCCCACAGCCAAATGGGTGAACAACGATTTTATCGGAATTGACCAGGGACCGATGTTAATGATGATTGAAAATTTCCGTACCGGGCTGATTTGGGATTTTGTGATGAAGGACCCTATCATTCAAAATGGACTTGAAAAACTAGGATACAGCTACTTAAAATAAAA
>CAYNVK010000607.1:0-2190 GCA_964400395.1 uncultured Lentimicrobiaceae bacterium
CATATTGGCAGGTTTGATGGTTCCGGCAGCAGTCATAAACATGGGAAAGAACTTGGGAAGCGAATTTGCTGCCGTAAGCACAGCTTTGTAGCCGGCAACCGTAGCCATCGACGAAAGTATGTCCATCGCCTGGGCACGCGTTGTGCGGGGCACTACATCCATACTGAAACTGGTGATGTTTTTAACTGCCAGTTGTTTTACAAGTTCGGCGTTGAAATATGGATTTAAAACCGCCATAATAACCTGTCCGTCCTTCAACAAGGCAATTTCTTCGGTAGTTGGGGGCTGAATTTTTATCAGCAGATCGGCTCCGGAAATTACCTCGGCTTTGGTAACAATTTTTGCTCCTGCTTCAATGTACTCTTTGTCCGAAGCAAATGCCGACATCCCGGCATTGGTTTCAACAAGCAGGGTTACATTCATTTTTACCAGCGCAGCAACACTTTCCGGAAGCATGGCAACCCGGTTTTCACCAGGTGTTTCTTTTAGTATTCCTATTGTCATAACAGTAGGTTGGTTTTAGGATTTGTTTTAAGCAAATGTAAATGAATTTAAATCATTTCAAGCAAGCCTTGAACCGGCTTTTTTTAAACTTTCAGTATTATACTGAATTGATTGATATTCAGCCCTCAAATTGCCTGAAATTAATACAAGAATAATGTTAATCTATTCACCGGTTTTGTTTTGTGATTGGGGAAAATGGATGTTGGACAGCACAAACCTTTAACATCTTTATGGCATAAATGAAGAGGACTGAATTTATGCTCAGGCTTGTGAAATGTTGCCATGCTTAATTACAAGTAGGATGAATCTGAAATCCGGTACATAATACCATCTGCCAGATTGCCCGGCTCTGAAGCAGCAACATTACAAATTATTCCACATGCATTTAATGGAATTTGCCTGTATGATGCCTGACCATTAGTACCGAAGTGTCTTTTGTTTTTTTAAACCGGCTTATAGTTCAATCCGGATTTAGGATGGCAATACCCATGTTAGTGCTAAACCAATTCTTTTAACACTTTCTCCACCTTCTGCATCATTTCATCAGTGATATCAAGGTGTGTAACAAACCTTACTTCCTGTGGCGCCAGGGCCATGGCGTATATATCCTGATCCTGTAACTTCTGCAGGAAGGTTTTTTCGGGCATTTCGGGTTTTAGTTTGAAGAAAACCAAATTCGATTGTACCGGTATTACCGAATCGACATAGGGAAGCGAAAGCAGTATCTGCTCCAGCTTGCGGGCTTTGGCATTATCATCGCGTAAGCGCTCCACATGGTTATCGAGTGCATAAATACAAGCAGCAGCCAGGTAGCCGGCCTGGCGCATGCCGCCGCCATATACTTTGCGGATTCTGCGCGATTTCCAGATAAATTCCTTACTTCCGATTAATACCGATCCCACTGGTGCTCCTAACCCTTTCGAAATGCAGATGGAAATGCTGTCGAATATCCTTCCATAATCCAGGGGTGTTTCGTTGGTTTCGACCAAGGCATTGAAGAGCCGGGCTCCGTCGAGGTGGAATTTCAACCCATGATCCTGGCAGACTTTTGCAATGGCTTTTAATTCGTTAAAGTCGTACACGGAACCGCCGCCTTTATTCATGGTGTTTTCGACCGACACCATCCTGCTGAGTGGCCGGTGCGGATCGTTGGCCGGATTTATATGTGCCTCAACATCCGCCGCTGTAATCCGCCCCAGGTCTCCTTCGAGCAGGCATACCGATGCGCCTGAGTTCATGGCAATGCCGCCGCCTTCGTAATAATACACGTGCGACAATTTGTTACAAATTACTTCGTCGCCAGGCTGGGTATGGGCTTTAATGGCAATTTGGTTAGCCATGGTTCCCGATGCGCAGAACAAAGCAGCTTCCATGCCAAACATGACTGCGACTTTGGTTTCGAGAGCTTTTACGGTGGGGTCGTCGCCCAACACATCGTCGCCAACCTGGGCGGCAAACATAGCTTTCAGCATTTCGGGTGTAGGGCGGGTAACGGTATCGCTGCGGAAGTCAATCATTTTTTAGAAGGGTTTGAAGGGTTTGAAGAGTTTGAAGGGTTTGAAGAGTTTGAGGAGTTTGAAGGGTTTGAAGGGTTTGAAGGGGTTTGAAGGGGTTTGAAGAGGTTGAAGAGATTGGTTGCAATGGCTGGGTTGATTGACCCGGTTTTTCTGTTAAATCTCATAATCA
>CAYNVK010000608.1:0-2187 GCA_964400395.1 uncultured Lentimicrobiaceae bacterium
TGTTGCCTTCGAAGGATGATCGCGGTTTAACGTTGTTGCCTTCGGAGCGGCTCGCAGCTAAAAGCATGACCGGGTGTACAGTCATTGCGATGTAGCACGGGAAAATCTTAAATCAGCGCTTATCTGTTCTTTCAGCGTCATCCGCGTTCCATCACAATTAAAGGTGTTCCGGCTTCGCAGGTAAATCGCGAAAGAAAGTAAATGTTAACCTGCTTTTTGGAGAAACAATGACCCAGGCTGTAAGGATGATGATTTTAAGATCGGTCCAGGCGGAACAATGCTGCTGATACCATTTTTCGAGCGCGCCTTTATACGGTGCAATATACAGCCGGTCGTATTCGTGCGGATCGGTTATTGACCCGGTATAATACTGTTCCTCGTCGCTGAATACAATGGAGGCAATACCTGTTAAACCCGGGCGTGTCTCGTAAATTACTGCTTTAATATCTTCGCTGTACTTATCAAAATCTACTTTCATCAGCGGGCGCGGACCAACCAGGGTCATATCACCAAGCAGGATATTAAATATTTGAGGAAGCTCATTGATTTTGGTCTTGCGCAGAAACCTGCCAAAGGGTAATACCCGGGGATCATTGCGCGTGGTTATACTGCCTGTTCCCAGCGACGGACTTGCTTTCAGCATGGTGGCAAATTTCCAGATTTTAAAGGTGTTGTTTTTGTGCCCCACCCTGTTTTGTCCGTAAAAAACATAATGTTCTCCGGTAGCCCATAATATCAGCATTACAGGGATTAACATTGGCGAAAGTATCAACAGCGCCACTACTGAGATCAATATATCGAGAATCCGTTTTATAAAATTTTTATATATCATAGATCTGGTAGATTTTATGTCTGATTTTTTTTTAGAATCAAAAAGGCACATAGGCCAAACGAGCCTTTATCTGTTCGCCGAAACGTACCCCGGAACCCTGGCACTGCTTGGTATATTTACAACCCTGTCGGCAAACCAGGCTGAGTTCTGCAAACCATCGGTCTGGCAATGGGTAAACATAGGCAGGCGGTTCATCAGTTCCCAGATGGGGCGCGTCATTACTCCTTTCGAATTGGTATAGGTAAGTACTTCGTCGCGGCGGGCCCTGTTAGCGCAGATAATTACATTCAGCCAGTAGTTCGAACGGCAATGCTCCGGTTCACTAAAGAATTCAAACTCGCTGTTTTTAAAAAACACCTTGTATTCTTCTGCCAGGTCGCGCTTGAGCTGCAGCATATAATCCATGTTTTCGAGCTGTGCACAACCCAGGGCTGCATTTATATTGGTAAGGCGATAGTTATACCCTACCGAATCGTGCGCAAATTCCCATTTGTGCGGTATTTTGGCCTGGGTGGTAATATGTTTGGCTTTTTTTGCGAGTTCCTCATCATCAGTAAGTATCATTCCCCCGCCGCCGGTAGTAATTATCTTATTGCCATTGAAACTGAATATCCCGAATTTCCCGAAAGTGCCGGTATGTTTTCCTTCGTAATAGCTGCCAATGCTTTCGGCGGCATCTTCAACCAGGGGGATATTGTATTTTTCGCAGACCGACTGCAGTTGCTTTATTTTTACCGGATGACCGAAGGTGTGCATGGGAACACAGGCGGCTACTCGCTTTCCTGTTTTCTTGTTGAATGGAAAGAAAGAACCCCCTTCGGTTCCCCCGGTGGGGGAAAGCAGACCCGCGTTCATTTCCTTTGATTGGGCGACTTCGCGCATTTCGACGTTTTCTTTTAGCCAGGCTTCTACGGATGATGGCGAAAGGCCCATGGTTTCCTTATCCACATCCAGGAAAACAGGTTGAGCACCTGTGTATGAAATGGCATTGGCCGTAGCAATAAAGGTGAGCGCCTGAGTAATTACTTCATCGCCGCGCTCCACTCCGGCAAGTTGTAAAGCAATATGCAGTGCCGAAGTTCCGTTTACCGCAGCTACCGCGTATTTGGAACCTGCATATTCGGCACACATTTTTTCGAAACGGCCTACAAACTCGCCTACACTGGATACAAAGTTTGTGTCGATACATTCGGCCATATATTTTTTTTCGTTGCCGAAAAAACGAGGATCGTGCAATGGAATAAAACCTTCAGCTTCGTTAAAAGTGGAGCGGATAAAGTCTGTGAGCTGGTTTAAAGTGTTCATTGGTAAATGGTGGTTTGGAAGTGTTGACTGCGTTGGTGGTTTTGTGGCTG
>CAYNVK010000609.1:0-2167 GCA_964400395.1 uncultured Lentimicrobiaceae bacterium
ACCTGGAACCTTCTGATCCGTAGTCAGATACTCTATTCAGTTGAGCTACGGGGCCGTTACGAGGGTGCAAATATACAACTTTATTTAAATACGCAAGAGTTTAATGTTATTTTTGCCACAAAATTTGATAAAATAACGATTATGAACATATACGATTTCCTGCCCCAGCTTCCGGAAATGCTTAAAGAACTGCCTTTCGCAATAACGGTTTGCGACACCGAAGGCATAATAGTATACATGAATGACCGGTCAATCAGCACGTTCAACAAATATGGCGGAGCCGACATTATCGGAACAAACCTGTTCCTGTATCACCACGGGGCTTCGGCGGTTAAACTCCGGGAACTGCTCGATACGCAAACAAAGCATGCTTATACCATCGAAAAAAACGGAATCAGGAAGATGATTTATCAATCGCCATGGTTTAGGGAGGACAAGTTTGCAGGGCTGATCGAGCTTTCGCTTGAAATCCCCATGGAAATGCCTCATTATATACGGCAGTAAGGAATCAACACTTATCCCTGCATGATGCGCTGCTAATCATCATCGCTGCCATCCCAGCGCTGACGGTTTATTTTTTTTACGGCGTGCACCTTTTTCCGGGCAATACGTTCGCGTTTGGAACCTGCTGTTGGCAGGGTTGCAATACGATCTTCGTCCGCTGCAAATGCTTTTGTAACCAGGCTGGCGAATTTTTCAACAATCAGTTTCCTGTTGGCCAGTTGGGTTCGCTCCCGGCCTGAACTGATCCGGAATATACCGGCTTTCGATATACGGGTACTCAGCGCCGATAAAAAGACCTCTTTCTGATCCTCGGTCAATACTTTAGATGCAAATACATCGAACAGCAATATTACCTTGGTCGAAACTTTATTTACATTCTGACCGCCGCTGCCGCTGCTACGGGTTGCTTCGAACCGGCATTCGTCGAGTAGTTGGTTTAAATCTGGCAATTGAATCATAAATAACACGGATAACCTTTTATTTTTTAACCGGTGCACCAGTTGTTTGGTGGTAATTTTTCCCGAAAGGCAGGGTAAGCCCTAACCAGGGAATAGCAAAAAAAGAATCCATTTCGCCAGACAGCGGCAGCACCAAACCATAATCGAGCCCGGCTTTGCCCAATATGGATCGTCCACCCATAGAAATCAACGTGAGTGATTCGGTATCAACCTTTATATAATAGTTTTCGGTGAGCAAATACCCCCTGGGACTAACACGTACCATCCCTGCCAGGCTTATCATCGGGCTTTTTGCGAAACTTCCCGCGGCATAACCATAGCCTAAACCAAACGTCAGATTGCTGTTCCTGTCGCCAACGGTGGCCAGGCCATACAAAATTCCAAAACCTGAATTCGACTCCCCGATAACAGTACCTGCAAATGCACCAATACCCACATTAAATTTATCTTTTACAACAGGAATGGAAAACTTCGGCACTACCCACACCGGCATAAGGCCACTACCAAACAGGAAAGTTGGAATGGTTCCGGCCCCGACTGAAAAGTAATCGGTTACGCCCACGCTCACCTGGTTAAACAGCACCCAGATATTCTGGTAATACCCCTCCCCTTTCTTAAGGCCATAACCATTAGGCATAAACAGGTACCTGGCCGACTGCGGATTTTCGCCCCATATTTTTCCTTTAACCACGGAACTCCGGGCTATTTCGGTAACCTTTGTAATGTCTTTCTTCAGGATAGTTAACTGGCCATATTTGCCGGTTAGGAACTGCATACTGGTATCATTTTCGGAAATAATATTTCCAATAAATTCAGCACCATCGTTCATATTAACCTTGACTAAGCGTGCTGAATCCAGCACCTGCTGTGCGGAAACATGTGAAGGATTAAATACCAGGATTCCCAGTAGTATTCCCATTAAGAGTATTATCTTTTTCATATTACACCTTATTAGTTAAGTAAATATGAAGCGTTGATGGAATAGTGAACGTACCGGGCGATGTAAAGTTCAGGCTGCAATTATTTGAATTGCCTAAACCTTCTATCAGCATTTATCAAAATTATATAGTTCACAGCTTTTAAACAAACCTACATAAAAAAAAGCTTTTTCACAAACACCAAATGAAAATTTCATGTAGGTTCCCTCTGAACCCCGGTTCGCGCGCGTCTTTATTTCAGACGCGTGCGGGTATAATCTTTCTAAT
>CAYNVK010000610.1:0-2150 GCA_964400395.1 uncultured Lentimicrobiaceae bacterium
CTGACGGTACTTTCAGCGCTTTAATCGACAAACCGGCATTGAGTTTGCAGGCGACGAGGTGGAATCGCTGCGTACCTTCGACCCGGTGACACAACGTTCAATAGATAAACTCGATCATATTACCATTGTACCCAATGTGCAGGACCGGGCGCTGGTAGAAACCCGCGAAACTTTTCTCGATTTTTTGCCGGCCGGCACCGTTCTTTGGCTTCACGATACCGGGTTTGCTGCCGACCGCATAGCATCAGAATTTGAAAAAGCCCAGGCTGCTTTCGATGCCTTGCCCGGAACCATTCAGCATCTTGAGCCCGGCGAGCTTTTTACTGACAGGGAAACTTTCCTCCGGCAGATTACCGGTTTCAGCATTGTTGAATTTGGCAGGCATAGCTTTTTTCAGCCTACCAGTGAAACCGATTTCGCAATAACCCCACAGCCATCGTTCAATAAAAATTTTGATCTTATCCTGGCCGAGCTCCGGAAAAATATGGAGACAGGTACCCGGAACATTCTGCTTGCCGACAGCCCGAAACAGGTGGAACGTATTTATACCATCCTCGACGACCTGGAGAAAAGCCACCCCGAGGATGCGCCGCTCGACTTTGTGTGTATTAACCTGTCGTTGCACGAAGGATTTGTTAGTCGCGAAAGCGGTATGGCCTGCTACACCGACCACCAGCTATTCGACCGGTATCATAAATTCAGGCTAAAGGAAAGCTTCGGCGGCAAACAGGCGCTCACGCTCAAGGAAATGTACGACCTAAAGCCCGGCGATTATATCACCCATATCGATCATGGCGTTGGCCGTTTCGACGGGCTCGAGAAAATTAATAACAACGGCAAGTGGCAGGAAGCCATCCGCATCATTTACCAGAACGACGACCTGCTGTATATCAGCATTCACGCGCTGCATCGTATTTCGAAGTATTCGGGTAAGGAAGGTCATGTGCCATCCATGGACAGGCTGGGTTCCAATGCCTGGAATAAGCTGAAGGCAAAAACCAAGGCCCGGGTGAAGGACATTGCCCGCGACCTGATAAAACTTTATGCCGAACGCCGTGCCACCAAAGGATTTGCATACACGCCCGATACATACCTGCAGCATGAACTCGAAGCATCGTTTATTTATGAAGACACCCCCGACCAGGTAAAATCGACCATAGATGTAAAGCGGGATATGGAGGCCGACCATCCGATGGACCGCCTGATTTGTGGCGACGTAGGTTTCGGGAAAACAGAAATTGCCATCCGTGCTGCTTTTAAGGCGGTGGCCGACAGCAAACAGGTAGCTGTGCTGGTGCCTACCACAGTGCTGGCCGTGCAGCATTTCAAAACTTTCGCCGAAAGGCTTAAAAACCTGCCATGCCGGGTCGATTATATCAACCGTTTTAAAAGCACGCAGCAGCAGAATACCACGTTGAAGGAACTTGAAGAAGGTAAAATTGATATCCTCATTGGCACCCACCGGATACTGAGCGCGGATGTAAAATTCAAGGACCTGGGGCTGATGATTATTGACGAAGAACAAAAATTTGGTGTGGCCGCCAAGGAAAAACTCAAAAAAATGAGGGTCAACGTGGATACGTTAATCCTCACGGCTACACCTATTCCGCGTACACTGCAGTTTTCGATGATGGGAGCCCGCGATATGAGTATCATCAATACTGCTCCTCCCAACCGCTACCCGGTGCAAACCGAGGTACATGTTTTTAACGAGGAAATTCTGCGCGATGCCGTTAGTTACGAGCTGGCCCGCGGCGGCCAGGTGTTTTTTGTAAACAACCGCATCCAGAACCTGATGGACCTGGCGGCTATTGTTAAAAAACTGGTTCCCGATGCCAGGGTTGGGGTAGGACATGGTCAAATGGAAGGCCACCAGCTCGAAAAAGTGATGCTCGGTTTTGTGGAAGGTGAGTTTGATGTGCTGGTTAGCACCACCATTGTAGAGGCTGGCCTCGATATACCGAATGCCAATACAATCATAATCAATGATGCACATCATTACGGGCTCAGCGATCTTCACCAGTTGCGCGGGCGAGTGGGCCGCTCCAACCGCAAGGCCTTTTGCTACCTGCTTGCACCACCGCTATCAGTGTTAAGCGACGAAGCACGAAAACGGCTGCGTGCCATTGAGGAATTTGCCGATATTGGCA
>CAYNVK010000611.1:0-2149 GCA_964400395.1 uncultured Lentimicrobiaceae bacterium
TGTGGATGTGCGTTCCAATACCCTTTCGAAAAGACGGGTATTGTTAGTATCTGTCAGTAACTGGAAATCATCCGATCCTTTGTTGGATGTGAGCGCCAGCACTATGGCCCATTTGCCGGGAAATGCCAGGAAAGGCTGAACTGAATCGGCACCCATGTATGGAGCCACGGTAATGGCATCGAAACTAAAGCCCGAAGCCTGCTTATCGAAAACTGAAATGGCATACTGTGTTGAGGTATTCCCAATATCACCCCTTTTGGCATCGGCAATGGTAAAAACCTCGTCTTTATAATTATCGAGGTAATTCATGGTCTTCTCAAGACTCAGCATGCCTTTGATGCCACGGCTCTCGTAGAACGCCAGGTTGGGCTTGTAAGCTACCGCAAACGGGAGGGTAGCATCAATAATTTGTTTGTTGAACTCAAATACCGGGTCTTCGGAATTGAGAAGGTGCTTTGGGAGTTTGTTCAGGTCGCTGTCGAGGCCAACGCAAAGAAATGATTTCTTTTTTTTGATCAGGTTGAAAAGCTCGGAACGGTTCATGCAGGATTGTTTTTATAAATGAGGTAGTTAGTGCTTGGTGCTTGGTGCATTGTGCTTAGTGCTTGGTGCTTTGTGCTTAGTGCTGAGTGCTCAGTGCTGTGTGCTAAGTGCTAAGTGCATGGTGCTGAGTGCTTTGTGCTGTGTGCAGGGTGCTTAGTGCTCAGTGCTTTGCGCTTTCAGTTCATGCTTCAGCTTGTTTTTATGCCACATCCGACATCCAACATTCTACATCCAACATTCTACATCCAACTTCCAAAATCCGCAATCCACAATTCCCAATCCGCAATCCTTCTATTCCGTAGCTTCTTTAAGTCGTTCTGCATTTTCGGCCAGTTGCAGGGCATCAATAAAATCCTGTATTTCGCCGTTCATAAATACCGGCAGGTTATACATGGTGAGGTTGATGCGGTGATCGGTAACCCGGCTTTGCGGATAGTTATACGTGCGGATTTTTGCTGAGCGGTCGCCCGACGAAACCATGGTTTTACGTTTTTTCGAAATTTCGTCGAGGTATTTCTGGTATTCCATTTCAAAAATGCGGGTACGGAGCACGGTCATCGCTTTTTCAAAATTTTTCATCTGCGATTTTTCATCCTGAATGGCGACAACTATTCCGGTAGGGATATGGGTAAGACGCACTGCCGAATAGGTGGTGTTAACGCTTTGTCCGCCGGGACCTGACGAACAGTAGGTATCCTTACGGATATCATTTTGCTTGAGGTCAACCTCAAACTCATCTGCTTCGGGCAACACGGCAACCGATGCAGCCGAGGTATGGATGCGGCCCTGGGTTTCAGTATCAGGAACCCGCTGTACGCGATGAACACCCGATTCGTATTTCAGTAACCCGTAAACGCCATCGCCTTTTACCTCGAAAATAATTTCCTTAAAACCGCCCATGGTACCTTCAGTCTGGCTCACGGGTTCAATTTTCCAGTTTTTATTTTCGCAGTAGTGAACATACATCCGGTAAAGGTCGCCGGCAAATATGCTGGCCTCGTCGCCACCGGATCCTGCCCTGATTTCGACAACAGCATTTTTAACATCCTGCGGATCGGAAGGTATCAGCATCAGCCTGATTTCCTCTTCGAGGGTTTCGCGCTGCCCGATGAGTGAATCCATCTCTTCTTTAGCAAAAGAGCGCATTTCTTCATCTTTTTCTTCGTCAAGTATTGAACGGCAGGCTTCAATGCCATCAACAATTACTTTATATTTTTTGTAGCCTTCAATAATGGGCTGTAGTTCTTTGTAATCCTTATTGAGTTTTATGTATGCTTTCATATCCTGCATAACTGCAGGGTCATTGATTTGAGTTTCAATGGAGAGGTAACGCTCGTGAATGGCTGCAAGCTTATCTAACATATAGGTATTTGATTTTGCGGCTGCAAAGGTACAAGAAATGACGATTGGTTTGAGGGTAATGCTAAGAATTAATCGGCTGGGAAAGCCGGTGACTGAATTCAATATCTGCAGGTTCTGAACCAGTATACTTGCCTGTTGCAGTTAACAGGCTACTCGTGTATAAACTAATTGATAGCAGAATAATATCTAGTGCTAGTATTCAAAAGTTTCGTTTCCTGTTTTTATCGTTAGTTTTTTCCCATCC
>CAYNVK010000612.1:0-2146 GCA_964400395.1 uncultured Lentimicrobiaceae bacterium
GGACGAGGCCCAGCCAAAATTTCAATGGTTACCATATGGCCTTTGCCACATTTGGGACATAGATCGGGGTTGTAGTTCAGGTGTTCACGGCAAAGGTCTTTCCAGTGTTTTTTCACTTTAACATCCTGCACTTTGCTGCCAAAAGCCAGTTGCAGATTACGTAATTGTTCCCGTCGGGCAGAGGAGAGCAATCCATAATGACGTATGCGAACGAAACGGCGTGGAAGGATATGCTGGCAGAACCGTCTGAGGAATTCAACGCCTGTCAGTGTCATCACTTTCACTGTATTGTCGCGGTAATCGCGCCATCGGAAACGCACGTTGTTTTCATCAATGTTCAATATCCGTTGATTGCTGATGGCTACTTTGTGCGTGTATCGCCCCAGGTATTCAATCACCTGCTCGGGTCCGGCAAAGGGTTGCTTGGCGTAAACTACCCAGTTGGCATGCTTCAACTCCCGGACGAACTTTGTATCCTGTGGCAGTTGTTTCTGCAGCCCTGTTATAAATTTAGCACGGAACACAGAGGAAAGATTTTCGACCCGGAACAGGAATACTTTCCCGTTTTCTGACGTCTTCACTTGTTTCCATTGCCCTTTGAAGTTGATGCCACCACCAGGAACCACACAATGCACATGTGGGTGCAGACTCAGGTTTTGTCCCCATGTATGGAGTATGGCAACCATACCTGTTTCGGACTGCAGCTTTGTGTAACCGAACTGCGCAATGGTTTGCCATGCGCTGGCAAACAGCAGGTTGTAAAGCATTGCCGGGTGATGAAGAAACAGCCCGTTCAGTGTATCGGGAACTGTGAAAACCACATGGAAGTACGGTACCGGCAGCAGGTCCTGTTTACGGCTTTCGATCCAGGCTTCGCGCTGGGTGTTCTGGCATTTGGGACAATGCCGGTTGCGGCAGGAGTTATAACTGATGCGGATATGTCCGCAATGATCGCATTTGTCCACATGTCCGCCCATGGACGATGTACGGCAACGCAGCAAGGCACCCAGGGTGCGTTTTACATAACTGTTGGGTGCATGCTTCTGATCAAACTCCGCCCCGAACCGGTGGATTACCTGTGCCAGTTCGAAGGCAGGTTTCACGCCTTGGCGTACAACCTGTCGAATGGGCTGAACAGGTTACTGCGGTTGGGTTTGGCCACATGCAGGTAGATGAGCGTGGTTTGAATGCGTTCATGGCCCAGCAACTCCTTGATGGTGATAATATCCATTCCGAACTCCAGCAGGTGCGTGGCATAGCTGTGGCGTAAGGTATGCAGGGTGATACCTTTTTGCAGCCTGCATTTTTTAACGGCTTCGCGCAAAGCCCATTGCATGCCACGTACACTCAGCGGTGAACCGGGCGTATTGCCGTTGAACAAGTACTCCACCGGCTGGCAGGCATAGTAATATTTACGCAGACCTTCCAAAATCAGGGGCGAAAGTGGCACATACCGGTCCTTGTTGTACTTGCTTTGCCGGATATGGATCATCATGCGCCCGGAATCAATATCAGCCAACCGCAACCGGCTCACTTCGCGTGCACGCAATCCGGCTGAGTAGATCAGCGATAGTAATATCCGGTGCTTCAATAACTCAGGAGCATTAAACAAGGCTTTGCATTCCTGGTAGTTAAATACCACAGGGAGTTTGTTGGTGTGTTTAATGCTGGGCAACTTCACCAATTTATCATTCATGCCCAATAAGCGGTAACAGTAGCGAAGTCCGTAAACGGCAAATTTGAAATCACTCAGCGATGGGGTTTTACTTTGCCTTGCCATTTCGGCCAGGTAACGGTTTAATTCCTTCTCGCTGATGTGCTGCGGTAACTTGCCGAAATGAAGACTCAGTTGCGCTAATTTTCTCGCATAATTGGTTAGCGTACTTGGCGACTGACCCGATAAACGAACCTTGTCATCCAGTTCCTGGTAAAGGTTGCGGAAGCCCCGAACCTGATGAATTGCTTGCTCTACAATAGTGAACGACTTTTTTCTTAATTTTGGTTGTGTTTCCATAATTAAAAGGATTTTGGTGAACCCTTAAATTATGAAATCTGCTACTATCCCGCCCCTTTTCGGGGCGGGATTTAGTGCAACAAACGCTATAGCAAATGCGGGTTTGCGTGTTCGTTGAAACATTTGAAATCT
>CAYNVK010000613.1:0-2138 GCA_964400395.1 uncultured Lentimicrobiaceae bacterium
AGATTTCGAAAAGCGTTTTTTAACTCACAACACGGCCCTGGCAGTTGGTTCAGGCACTGATGCCTTGCACCTGGCTTACATCCTTTCGGATATCAAGCCTGGCGACGAAGTTATTGCCCCGGTGTTTACCTGTACGGCCACTAATATCCCGCTTTTATACACGGGTGCTAAGGTAAAGTTTGCTGATATCGATCCAGCAACCATGAACATTAGTGTTGAACACGTGAAGCAATTGGTTAACGAACGCACAAAAGCCATTGTATGTGTGCACTATGCCGGGTTGCCCTGCGATATGGACGAGCTGCTGCAAATTGCCCGGCAGTATAACATTCCGCTTATTGATGATGCAGCGCATGCCCTTGGCGCCACGTATAAAGGGCAAAACATCGGCGAAATAAATGATTTCTCCATATTTTCGTTCCAGGCCATTAAACATATAACCACGGGCGATGGCGGCATGCTCACCATTAAAAACCCCGACCTGGTGGAGAAAGCAAAGCGAATCCGCTGGTTTGGCATCGATCGCTCAGCAAAGCAAATGGGGCATTGGGAAAACGATATTTATGAGGTAGGATATAAGTACCAGATGAACGACATTGCTGCCGCGATTGGAATAACTGCACTGGCCGAATTCGACGACACTCTAAAATACCGTAAAATGCTTTTTTCGGAATACGAAAAACAGTTGGCAGGAATAGATGGTATTAAACTGATAGGGACTGGTTTAAAGGACCGGGAGCATGCTGCATGGCTGTGCACCGTGCTTGTTGAGCGCCGCACCAACCTGGTGAAAAAGCTGAGGGAATATAGAATTGAATCGGCCCAGGTACATTACCGCAACGACAGGTATACCGTTTTTGGCGGCCGCAGAAACGATCTGCCTAACATGGATTTAGCCGAAGATAAATACCTTGTGCTTCCGTTGCATTTACGAATGACACCGCATGATATCGAAAACATTGCTACCGTAATTAAGAGCGGCTGGTAGCTCAGCTGACTAAAAACAAAAAAGCCGGGTGCAACAACACCTGGCTTTTTTGTTTACTAATCTGAAATTCCTGTGATTATTTTTAATGAGCCAAAATCCGGTTTAATTTGTTCCTGAAAACGTTCCAACGAAATGCAGCCGTGTTTTCAGGCTCCCCGAGTGGCCCGTTGAACCGGGTACCGATGCGCAGGTAATACTTAAAAAAAGTTGAGCTGCTGATCCCCCACTTGAAAAGAAATTGCTTACGCCCGTCGTTTTTCCTGACACGGCTTGTGGAGAGCGACAGGAAATGGTAAGCGCGGCTGGCAGAAACGCCTTTAAAATACCTGACTCCCATTTGCCAGAGTTTCATCATAAAATCAGGATCGGAATACATGCCCGGCGAAAACTCTGTGCTTAAACCACCCATAAGGTCCCAGGTGCGGCGGTGTATTACCATCGGGTACCAATTGCAACCATTCCAGTCGTCGAAAGGCACTTTATCAAACATTTCCAGCAATTCCTTCTCCCTGAATTCCGATGCATTCCGCCCAAAATTATGGGGACCGATCACGCAGTTATAACTTGTAACATGGGGTTGAATCAGGGTTCCCGAAATGCAGTAATAATGATCATCCTGCTTACGGATTTCGTCGAGTAAGGCTTTGTCCCAGCCCGGGCATACATACATATCGTCATCAATCAGGCAGATTAAATCGGAATCGGCAAGGCTGTAAGGCGCATTAAAGCCATAGCATACGCCTGCATTTTCGACCGAATGGGTATAGCTGATGTTATTTTCCGTCAGCCATTCGAGCGTGCCGTCGGTGGCCTGGTTGGCATGTACTATTACCTGGTGATGATAGGTGGAGTTTTTGCGAATGGCTTCCACACAAATTTTTAATATCGGCAGGTTATTCCATGAGGGAATAAGTATTGAAAAAACAGGTTCTTTGGTTTCTGTAACTTTATGGAAGGAGATTTTACCAGGGTTCATCCGATACATTTCAACAATTACACAATGCGATAAACTATTTAAAAATTCAGATCCACAGATTGGCAGCATTCAGGTATTACAGATCGAAAGCCGATTTTTTGCGTCCTTCCTTGTAATATAATACACGGGCATCCTCAACGGTTACCAGGCTTCCATACCTCACACTATCGAGGT
>CAYNVK010000614.1:0-2138 GCA_964400395.1 uncultured Lentimicrobiaceae bacterium
CATCGGGTGGCTGCAGCAAGGCATTCCATCAATAACTTCGTAAACATAACGCGGTAATATACGCCGTTTGTTAAACTCATCGATCACATCCTGCAATTCCTCTTCGTTTGGAATTTCACCGGTAAGCAGGAGGTAAAACAAGCCTTCAACATAAGGCATTTCCGCACCTTTAGGTTTGGGAAGTTTTTCAAATACTTCGGGCAATGTAAGTCCGCGGTACCTGATGCCTTCATTTGGATCGAGATACGAAATGTCGGTAACCAGTACTTTGATACCACGCATCCCTCCTATCACCTGCCCGATGGTAACCTGGTCAATTACTACATTACCATATTCCTTCAGCAGCTTTTCGGTACGCGGGCGCCATTCCAGTATTTTCTCGTGAAGTCTGTCTTTGAGTCTGAACGACATAATTAAAAGTATTTTAAGGTTGATGTGTTAGGTTGCTTGTATTTAAAACCAAAATGCTATAAAACTATAAACAGATCGGGTTACATATTACTAATCATAGCTGTTCCGAATTCCGAAGTTTTCAGTTTGGTTGCGCCTTCCATAAGCCTGTGAAAATCGTAGGTAACGGTTTTGTTGGCGATGGTTTTTTCCATCGATTTATAAATGAGGCTTGCAGCTTCGTTCCAGCCCAGGTATTCGAACATCAGGGCACCGGATAGTATAACTGAACCCGGGTTTACCTGATCGAGATCGGCATATTTGGGTGCCGTGCCGTGTGTGGCTTCAAATATAGCATACCCATTCTGGTAATTTATATTTGCGCCAGGTGCAATTCCTATACCACCAACCATGGCAGCCAGGGCATCCGAAATATAATCACCGTTCAGGTTAAGTGTGGCAATCACCGAATATTCGTCAGGGCGGAGCAGAATCTGCTGCAGGAAAGCGTCGGCAATCACATCTTTAACAATAATTTTACCTTCAGCAACCGCTTTGTTTTGTGCTTCGTCGGCAGCAGCGCGCCCTTGCTCGGCCGAAATGCGATCGTATTGCGCCCAGGTAAATGTTTTGTCACCATACTCGCGTTCAACCAGGGCATATCCCCACTGTTTAAACGCGCCTTCGGTAAACTTCATGATATTGCCCTTGTGAACAATGGTAAGCGATGGCAGGTTGTGGCTGATGGTATACTCAATAGCAGCGCGCACCAAACGCTCAGTACCATCGAGCGACACAGGTTTAATTCCGATTGAGGATGTTTCGGGGAAACGAATTTTGCTTACACCCATTTCGTTTACCAGGAAACTGATCACTTTTTGCACTTCGGGGGTGCCATGCATGTATTCGATGCCGGCATAAATATCTTCAGTATTTTCCCTGAAAATATGCATATCCACTTTATCAGGACGTTTAACCGGACTTGGAACCCCTTGAAACCAGCGCACAGGGCGAAGACAAACATACAGGTCGAGAATTTGCCGCAAAGCAACGTTTAAGGATCGGATACCTCCACCCACAGGTGTGGTGAGCGGACCTTTAATCCCAACAAGGTATTCCTTAAATGCATCGAGTGTTTCATCCGGCAGCCAGTTTCCAGTAGTCGAAAAAGCTTTTTCTCCGGCAAGAACTTCCTTCCACATAATTTTCCTTGTTCCATGGTAGGCTTTTTCGACCGCGGCATCAAAAACCCTTACCGAAGCATTCCATATATCGGGCCCGGTACCATCACCAATTATAAAAGGAATAACCGGAAAATCCGGAACCTGTAACTTACCATTCGAAAAAACAATTTTACCTGTATTCATACTTACTGACTAATTTTTTGAATTTGATTTGTTCGTAAAGATAAAAAAAACATTCAATTTCCTAAATATATAGAAAAAATGTTTGTGTCACCTCCCATGGCTTTTGCCGATTAGATTTGCTCATTTATTGAACAAACAAATTTAACGATATGTTGTGTTCAAAACAAAACTTATTTTGCAATCCGAAATGCGCGTTTTAATGAATAATAGCAGCTACCCGGCTAACCGGCAACCTGTCGTGTTTTACGATGGAGAATGCCTGTTTTGCAGCTATTGGGTGCGGTTCATTATAAAGCATAATCCAGCGCAGAACCTCTACTTTGCTACGCTCCGGCTAGCAGCAAGTTGGGGATTTCCATCAGATGTAAAAATTAAAGGCGA
>CAYNVK010000615.1:0-2137 GCA_964400395.1 uncultured Lentimicrobiaceae bacterium
AAAAATAAAGCCATTTTCTTTTGCTTGAATAAGATAAAAGCTTCAAGCCCCAGCTTTTGCACTAAAGTCTTTTTTGCAGTTGAACTATCTTGCCGTTTTTTTATGACAGGTAAAAAGAAGAAAGAAAACAATGACAATATAAATGCAAAAATGGCTGAAATAATAAATGAAATTTTAATGCTCTGCCCAAAACCCCATTCTTTTGTAAAAACATTAGTTACCCACATTGCAACAATAAAACCAACGGTTCCCCATACGCGTATTGGCGGGAAATAGGTAATCGGATCTTTGCCATCATCTTTTAGCACGCTGAAACCTATGGAGTTATTCAGGCCAATGGTTGGCATATAAAAACTCATCGCGATTAAGAGTAACCAGAAAAAAGGAATCGGCGCATTGATCAAGGGCAGAAAACACATGGTTACGCCAAAAAGCAGGTGCAGTATGGCATACACATAATTTGCCTTCCATTTATCAGCAATAATTCCGAATAAAGTGGGCATAATAAGTGATGCAAAGCCCATTGTCGAAAAAACCAATCCGAATTCTGCGCCATTCCATTGTTTTTCTACAAATCCGTAATGGCCAAGTGTCATCATCCATGCTCCCCAAACAAAAAATTGCAGGAAACTCATGATGGTTAAGCGTAGTTTGATATTCATAATGCTGGTTTTGAGATTTATTTAGTGATGCTGCTTACCTGCCAGGCCTGAAATTTAAAATGGATTTAATCCTTCATTCCTTTTCCCGGGGAAAGCGGTTCTGATTACAAGTTAAAAAACGGTTTGCTATTTTCTTTTTTTGATTTCGTCGCGGATCAGCGAAGCCCTTTCGTAGTCTTCATCATCTACTGCCTGTTGCAGTTCGCCTTCCAGTTCGGCAAGGCTGAGGCTTCTGAGCGCGGAGGTTGGTTCGTCAGCTGCACTCTCGTCGGCAGTATCAATGGCAGGTTCTTCATCTTCGAAAAGTATGCCTGCCGCCGACATTATTTCTTCGGTGGTAAAAATAGGACAACCAAACCTGATGGATAATGCAACCGCATCGGATGTACGCGAATCAATTTCATGGAGAACAACTCCGTTGTCGCACATCAGTGTAGCGTAAAAAATACCTTCCTGAAATTTGGTAATCATAACCTCCACGATATTGATTCCGAATGTTTTGGCAAAGTTGTGAAACAAATCGTGGGTAAGCGGGCGCGAAGGTTTCATTTTCTCCAGTTCGAGGGCAATAGCCTGAGCTTCATAATGCCCTATGACTATTGGCAAACGCCGCTTACCATACACTTCGCCTAATACCAGGGCATATGAATTCGATTGGGCCTGGCTATAACTCAGGCCTACAATATTAAGTTCAATTTTTTTCAAAGCAGGGTTGTAGATAATTGCAGATCAATAATTTCTGTTACTGGGAAAAACCAGTCAACATGTTTCGTTATGATAGGTAAAAATATAAATAATTATTGAAAGTGAACCCCCGACCCGTATAAATTTATTCCTGCAGCCTGACCTGGCTGATATTACTGGCTTTGCGAAGTATACTCCTGTTCATCGGATGCATAAAAGCAACTTCCCGTTTCCGGGATTTTGAAACTGCGATTATGATTTTCGTTTATCTTTGGAAAATATACCGGTTTAGTATTTTTTCTCCCTGTTCTGCTTACAATATGCGTTCTCTTTGTTTAGTGTTCTTATGTAAGCAAATTTGAGAATGAGCAACACAAACAAACCTTTTCCCATCTCAACAGTTAAAATTAATTATCCCGGAACAAACTTTTTTTTATGAATTCAGCAGTCAACTCACGCAAGGATACAGCCATACAGTTTCTTGAACTTACAGCCAAAGGATTGGTTGATGAAGCATTCGAATTACATGTAGCGCCCGGGTTCCGGCACCATAACATGTACTATAAAGGCGATGCTGACTCGCTGAAAGCTGCCATGGACGAAAGCGCGGTAAATTTGCCTGCCAAGGAGCTGGAAATTCAGTTTGCAATAGCCGAAGAAAACCGGGTGGCTGTTTACTCGAAAGTGACGATATATCCCGGAGAACCCGGCATTGCACTGGTTCATTTTTTCAGGTTCGAAAAAGACAAAATTATCGAACTGTGGGACCTGGCTCAGGCTCCTCCCGAAGA
>CAYNVK010000616.1:0-2137 GCA_964400395.1 uncultured Lentimicrobiaceae bacterium
CTTTTTTCTGTTGCTGTCCGTATCAGCGCATTCGCAGAAATCCGCAAAGTACGCACTGGTGATACACGGAGGAGCCGGAAACATTACGCCTGCCAGCCTGCCGCCTGCAAAGGCTGCTCAGTATGAGGCAAAGCTCACCGAAGTACTCAGGCACGGCGACAGCATCCTCAGGGCAGGTGGCACAAGCCTCGATGCCGTTGAAGCCTGTGTGCGCATGATGGAGGATAGCCCGCTTTTTAATGCCGGTAAAGGCGCAGTTTTTACTGCCGAAGGGAAAAATGAACTTGATGCAGCCATCATGGATGGAAAAACAGGAATGGCCGGGGCAGTAGCCGGGGTTACTACCATTCGCAACCCGATTACCGCCGCCAGGGCTGTAATGGAAAAATCGGAACATGTAATACTTTCGGGTAAAGGAGCCGAAGCTTTTGCTGCCGAAAAAGGGCTCGAAATTGTAAGTCCTGATTATTTTTTTACTTCTGAACGCTGGGCATCGTACCTGAAAGCAAAAGCCAATGCCGATTCAATCAGCGCACTGGATAAAAAACATGGTACCGTAGGCTGCGTGGCAGTTGATACGTATGGAAACCTTGCAGCAGCTACCTCAACCGGCGGAATGATGATGAAAAAATATGGCCGCATAGGCGATTCGCCTGTTATCGGTGCCGGTACATATGCTGATAATGCCACCTGTGCTGTGTCGGCTACCGGGCACGGTGAGTTTTTTATCCGTAACGTGGTGGCTTATGATGTCGCCGCACTGATGAAGTATAAGGGCCTCACGCTGGCAAAAGCTGCAAACGAAGTAGTGATGGTGAAACTGAAAACCCAGGGTGGGGTAGGTGGTATTATTGCGGTTGATAACAATGGGAATGTAGCCATGCCGTTCAACAGCCAGGGGATGTTCAGGGGATACGTTAAATCGGGGGGTGAGTTGAAGGTGGCGATATTTGGGGATAAATAATTTGAGAATTTGAAAATGTGGAAATGTGTAGGTGTGAAGAAGTGGAATTTGTGAAATTTATGTAAATTGGCTGATTACAATCTGAAAAAATATGACTGAAAATAACGAAACTCCTTATATCCGCCCTACCTGGGATGAGTATTTCATGGAAGTGTCGCGCACCATTGCCAAGCGCGCTACCTGCGACCGCGGACGCAGCGGATGTGTAATTGCCCGTAACAAGCAGATACTGGTTACCGGGTATGTTGGCTCGCCGGTTGGTTTGCCGCATTGCGACGATGTGGGCCACCTCTTTAAACAGGTTACCCACGAGGATGGCAAAGTAACCAATCACTGTGTGCGCACTGTGCATGCCGAGCAAAACGCCATTTGCCAGGCAGCCAGGCTTGGTATTTCGCTGCAGGACAGCACCCTGTATTGCCGGATGACGCCCTGCCGCACCTGCGCCATGCTGATTATTAACTGCGGCATCAAACGCGTGGTTTGCGAATTTAAATACCATTCAGGGTCCGAGTCGGAGGAGATGTTTGCCGAAGCAGGCATTGAACTGGCATATGTAAACCAGGAAGTGTTGCAGTATGCCAAACAAAACGTTGACAATATTGACCCCGAGGAAACGGGGAAATAACAGTAACCATATCGCTGCCGCTTTGATCCCGGGTTGGTATGAAACCTTGGCAACAGGCTAAATATAACTATGAAACGATTTGATACATTTTGGGAGAGATCTGTGGCCATCGGAATTGACAGTTCAATTTTAACTTTTGTTCTTCAGTTCTCTAAATTCCTTCCTTTCCCTGCCTTTTCATTAAGCTCAATTTTATTAGAAATTGTTGTATGTAATATCCCATATTTCTATGCGGTACTCATGATCGGGAAATATGGACAGACCATAGGCAAGATGGTTATGAAAGTAAAAGTTGTTGACAATGCAACAGAAAATGCTTTAACCTACTCGCAATCATTCATGAGAGAAGCAGTACCAATCTTTTTGGTTAATACTTCCATAATCTTAAATGTAATTCTCTTCAGCGATGTTGATTTTGAGAACTTCCAAATTTCTACCGTAGGTTATATTTTGATTTTCATACCCTCTGGAATGCTTTTTATATGGTCGATACTTGAAATTGTAACTATGTTATTTGATGATAAAAAAAGAGCACTTCATGACAA
>CAYNVK010000617.1:0-1287 GCA_964400395.1 uncultured Lentimicrobiaceae bacterium
GAATTGCGGATGTCGGATTTCGGATCGCGGATTGCGCTTGCCTGACGGCGATAGTTGGCAGGGATTGTGGATGTGGTATGTCCGATGTCGGATGTCGGATTGAAGGATAAAGATGTAGATTTCGGATATAGGATGTTCGTTTTTCATTATTCATTATTCGATATTCATTATTCGATATTCATTATTCAATATTCATAAATTGTGACTCCAATTTGCAACCTTGAAACATCGAAACCCTGCTTGCAGCAGGCAAGTCGTCAAGCTCTTCAAACTCTTCAAACATTTCAAAGAGTTCATACAACTGAAACATTTGAAGCATTTGAAACATTTGAAACTTCTGAAACTCTTGAAACTCTTGAAACTTTTAAAACAACAGAAACAAACTCCGCCCCCCTGCTGGCACACATTTTGAACTATTAATTCACCACAAGGTTATTTATATCACTTCTATCCATCATTTTGATGCTGTAACCTATAGAAATGAATTAAAAAGCTATTTAACAATGCTTTTTAATATATTTAACCATTGGCTTAAAATGAAAAATAGTCCCAATTCAGGACTATCATTCCCATTTTTAAATTAAATTCGCAAACCGGATTTCAATAAAACTGTAAAATAAAATCTGATTTATATATGAAGACTGCTTTAATCACAGGAATTACAGGACAAGACGGTGCTTACCTGGCAGAGTTTCTGCTTAAAAAGGGCTACCAGGTTCATGGACTCAAACGCCGAAGTTCACTTTTTAACACCGATCGTATCGATCACCTTTACCAGGACCCGCATTCGGATAACAGGAATTTCTTTCTGCATTACGGCGATATGACCGACTCATCGAACCTGATCCGTATTGTTCAGGAAGTACAACCCGACGAAGTCTATAACCTGGCTGCCATGTCGCATGTAAAAGTCAGCTTCGACACCTCCGAGTACACAGCCAATGCCGACGGTATAGGCACCTTGCGCCTCCTGGAAGCCATCAGGCTGCTGGGGCTCACAAAGAAAACCCGTCTGTACCAGGCATCAACCAGCGAACTGTACGGACTGGTGCAGGAAGTACCGCAAAGTGAGCGCACCCCGTTTTATCCCCGCAGTCCGTATGCTGTTGCCAAATTATATGCCTACTGGATTACCGTGAACTATCGCGAAGCATATGATATGTATGCCTGCAACGGGATACTGTTTAATCACGAATCGCCAATACGCGGCGAAACTTTTGTAACCCGTAAAATTACGATGGCAGTATCGCAAATTGCCTTAGGAATGCAAGACACGCTTCATCTAGG
>CAYNVK010000617.1:1297-2133 GCA_964400395.1 uncultured Lentimicrobiaceae bacterium
TGGCAGTGGCCCGCATCGCCCTGGGCATGCAGGAAAAACTATACCTGGGAAATCTTTCGGCCAAACGCGACTGGGGGCATGCCAAGGATTACGTGCGTGCCATGTACCTTATGCTGCAGCAGGAAAAAGCCGAAGATTTTGTAATAGCCACCGGCGTTACCACCATGGTTAAGGACTTTGTAAAACTGGCTTTCGCCGAAGCCGGGATTGATGTGGAATTTACAGGCGAGGGCCTCAACGAAAAAGGCACCGTGGTTGCCTGCCATAATCCGGAACACCCTATTGCACCAGGTACGGTAGTGGTACAGGTCGACCCGGCCTATTTCCGCCCCACCGAAGTGGATCTTTTACTGGGCGATCCCACTAAAGCCAACACAAAACTAGGCTGGAAACCCGAGCACGACCTGGCTTCGCTGGTGAAAGATATGGTTGAAAACGACCTGAAACTGGCACGTAAGGAGAAATATTTGAAGGATGGCGGATTCCGGGTGATGAACTACTTCGAATAAAAATCCACGGATTATCCACTGATTATCCACAAATGCGCTCAAATTAATCACAAATGCGCAGTAATAAGTTAAGAGTATTCCACGGATTCCACGGATTTTACACAGATTATCACAGAGGTTGTAGTTGGTTTGTGAAAATGCACGAAAAGTATGACTGATTTATTATATGCCGATGAAACTTATGCGATTATAGGTGCTTGTATGGAAGTCCACAGGCATTTGGGGCATGGCTTTCTTGAGGCTGTTTATTCAGAAGCGCTGATGGCAGAATTCGAAGAACGGGACATTCCTTATGAAATAAATAAAGAGTTGACAATAGAATACAAG
>CAYNVK010000618.1:0-2125 GCA_964400395.1 uncultured Lentimicrobiaceae bacterium
ATGCAGCATTTTCGAATGCAGGAAGGTATCCGAACGTGTTTTATGTGCCAGTATCCCCACCGGGGTATCGCTTAACCTGGCTTCCATAATTACAGCTCCGGCACCATCAGCATAAAGCATACCGTCGCGGTCATGCGGATCCGAAATCCTGGAAAGCGATTCTGCGCCAATAACCAGTACTTTTTTTGCATCGCCCGATTTGATGAAATAATCAGCCTGGATCACTGCCTGCAACCAGCCCGGGCAGCCAAATGTTATATCGTAAGCAACCGTATTGGGGTTTTTTATTTCCAGTTTATGTTTTACGCGGGCCGCCAGACTGGGAACAAAATCCGAGCGGTTATTATCATGTTTCACGTCGCCGAAATTATGGGCAACAATCACATAGTCAAGTTCCTCCTTGTCAATGTTAGCTGTGTTGATTGCTTCAACAGCGGCAAGAAAAGCCATATCGGAAGTAACCTTATGATCAGTTATATAATGCCTTGCCGAAATGGTGGTTATTTCTTCAAATTTATCAATGATCTCCTGGTTTGTTTTATCAAGCCGGCTACCGTCGGTATCGAAAAACTCGCTTGTTAGAAAATTTTCATTGGTTATTTTTCGCGAAGGTATATAGCTTCCTGTACCGGAAATAATGCTGTAAATAGAATCATTCATGTTTTTAATCTGCTTTTTATAATAATTAATTGGTTGTCATATACAAGCAGAGATTTTTCAGTATATGAACATCGGTACTTCTATGATCCTGCAAAGGTAACAAATATTCAGGTGCGGTGTTTATTGCTGAATCAACAGACTAATTTGTCGGGCACAAAAAAACCGGCATCGCCGGTCTTTAGATTGGTTTGTTGTTAGTTGCTATTTTTTTTTCGCCCCCATTTAATAAGCACATCCTGTACATCTTTGAAACGGATGGGCTTCGACAGGTAATCGACCATACCTGCTTCCAGGAAACGTTCCCTGTCGCCGGGCATGGCATTGGCGGTAATGGCGATGATATGCGGGCGTACATCTTCGGGATATTTCTCAATGATGGCCTGTGTAGCTTCAAGTCCGTTCATTACCGGCATCTGCACATCCATCAGGATAATATCGAACGATTTGTGTTCCATAATTTCAAGGGCTTTGCGTCCGTTTTCAACGGCATCAATGGCATATCCCATTTTACGCATCAGGGTAACAACCAGTTCCTGGTTTGTGAAATTATCTTCAGCCAGCAGAATGCTTAACGGAAGCTTGTCCGATAGTTTTTTATCGACACTGTGGTCGGCAATGTTCTTTTTGCGATTCCTGTTTTCGGACATCACACCCAGCACCAACTCGAAAAGATCGGTTAGTTTCACCGGTTTAGTAAGTTGCGCATCGAAGAGGCCTTTCGGCAAATCGTTTACTTTCCCTACCGACGACACCAGGATAAACGGCATATCTCCTTTAAACGGAATTTCGCGAATGGTTTGTGCCAGTTCTATTCCATTGGAGTCGATGGCTTGCATATCAAGTATTCCAAGGTCGAAATAGGTGTCCTCGTTATCAATGATACGTATGGCTTCTTTTGCACTGGAAGCAGTGAAGGCTTTCATGCCCCAGGCCTCGAATTGAACCGTAAATATCTGCCTCGAAGTCTGGTCGCTGTCAACAATCAGCACCCGGCTGCCGCGCAGTTCGGGTATCTGTCCGCGGATATAAAGTTTGGTAGTAGGCGTATCGGCTATTTTCAGTTTTACGGTAAAAAAGAATGTAGCTCCCTTTCCGGGTGTGCTTTCGGCCCATATTTTACCACCCATCAACCCAACCATATGGCGAGCAATGGCAAGTCCTAAACCGGTGCCTCCATAGCGGCGCGAAACAAAGGATTCGCCCTGGGTAAAGGCTTCGAAAATAAGCGAGAGCTTTTCTTTCTGTATTCCTATTCCACTGTCTTTCACCGAAAACAGCAGTTCACAATATTCGTCAGTCTGTGATTTTTTCTCAACAGAAATGAAAATTTCGCCTTCGTCAGTAAATTTTATGGCATTGTTTATCAGGTTACCGAGCACCTGGCGAAGCCTTTTCATGTCACCGATTAAGAACGGTGGCGCTTCAGGCTGCAACATATAAAGCAGGTCGATGCCTTTTTCTATCG
>CAYNVK010000619.1:0-2116 GCA_964400395.1 uncultured Lentimicrobiaceae bacterium
CCACGGATTCGTTAAATACCTGGGCAGCTTTGAAGTAGCATTTTCGCTTTTGTGTATGCTTGCTGTTAAATGGTTGTTCCTGTACTTCCTTTACAAACAAAAGATATTTTTGAAAGTCTAAAGCCTTCATCATAAGTTGATAATCATTGATAATGATAATGTGTACAATCCTCATTTAGCAATAAAAATCAATGTTGTTACATCCCCCAAATTATGACAAAAGCAGCAACAATAGTAAGTTTTGGAGTGATTGTTTACATGCTCACGCTTTCAGGCTGTAAAAACGAAGCTTCCAATCGTGCAGTTGATCCGGTAATAATATCGGCCGCAGAAAAATTATTCGACCTGCAAATGAGTTCAGCGGAAAAAGACTCGATGATGGATGCGCTCGAAACGCAACTGGCTGATTTTAAAATTATTCATAACCAGCAAATTGACAATTCAATCCCTCCCGCCATCTGGTTTAACCCGGTGCCGGCAGGTGTTGTTTATGCGAGCGAACAGAAACCAATCAACTGGAATCTTCCGGCAAATGTAGCTTTACCAAAGGATATCAATGAACTGGCCTGGTATTCGGTGGCCGATCTTTCGGTGTTGATCCGAACCCGGAAAATAACATCAGTTGAACTCACAAAATTATTCCTGAACAGGTTAAAGAAATATGGCGACACGCTTCATTGTGTAATCACGCTTACCGAAGAACGTGCCATGAAACAGGCCCGCAAGGCTGATGACGACCTGGCCCGGGGCATATACCATGGGCCTTTGCACGGAATCCCGTATGGAATAAAAGATCTGTTTTCGGTTGAAGGATATAAAACCACCTGGGGTGCTGCACCTTATAAAGATCAGCAAATAGCTAAAGATGCCACGGTGGTTAAAAAACTGGATGAGGCAGGAGCTGTGCTGCTTGCAAAATTTTCACTCGGATCGCTGGCTATGGACGATGTTTGGTTTGGTGGCCTTACCCGCAATCCATGGGATCTGAACCAGGGCTCAAGCGGATCCTCAGCCGGATCGGCAGCAGCTACGGCAGCTGGACTTGTACCATTTGCCATCGGTACCGAAACCTGGGGATCAATCGTGTCGCCAAGCAACCGCTGCGGAGTAACCGGACTCAGGCCTACTTTTGGTCGCGTGAGCCGTACCGGCGGAATGGCGCTGAGCTGGAGTATGGACAAGGTGGGACCTATTTGCCGCAGTGCTTTCGACTGTGCCCTGGTTTTTAACAGCCTGCTTGGAGCAGATGGCTTCGATCAGTCGGTTACCAGCTATCCTTTTAATTTTAACCCGCTTACTGACATCAGAAAACTGAAGGTCGGGTACCTTGCGTCACTTTTCGGACAAGATGATGAGAACCGCGCCAACGACAGCATTTCGCTGGAGGTCTTTCGCAAAATGGGGATTACCCTCTCCCCTGTTTCGCTGCCCGACTCGGCTACCATCCCTGTAAAATCGCTGGCGCTGGTGCTGGTTGCCGAAGCAGCCGCAGCTTTCGACGATCTTACTCGCAGCAATAAAGATGACGAACTCAACCTACAGGATAAAAATGCATGGCCAAATATTTTCAGGGCTGCTCAGTTTATACCGGCAGTACAATATATTCAGGCCAACCGCCTGCGCTATATGCTAATACAGGAAATGTACGCGGTTACTAAGCAATATGATGTGATCATAGCGCCCAGTTTCGCCGGTAACCAGATGCTGATAACTAACCTTACCGGTAATCCCTGCGTGGTGGTTCCCAATGGATTTGATTCGCAAAAACATCCCACAAGCATCAGCTTTATCGGAAACCTTTACGACGAAGCCACGTTGCTGGCTTTCGCCAAGGCGTACCAGGATGCTACCCTGTTCGACGAACAAAAACCACCGATATTTAAATAATTTCATGCTCAGCGGAAGTATTTATCCTCTGATTTTCAAAAATTTTAACTGCTTTTCCACTGATTTTCACAAATTAACCACAGATTTTCACAAATTATTAGTGCCCATTTGTGATGCATTCGTGCGTATTTGTGGACAATTTTTAATCCACAGATTTTCACAGATGATTTGTGCCAATTTGTGACTCATCCGTGCGCATTTGTGGATAAAAGATTAATCCACAGATTTT
>CAYNVK010000620.1:0-2112 GCA_964400395.1 uncultured Lentimicrobiaceae bacterium
ATGGAAATTATTGACCTGAGTGGTTACCTGATTGAAGAAAAGATTGAAATTGCCCGCAGGCACCTTGTTCCCAAACAGCTTTTAGAGCATGGCATTGATAAGAAAAAGATTACTTTCGGAAAACCGGTGCTTCAATCCATTATCGAAAATTACACCCGCGAATCAGGCGTTCGTTTGCTCGAAAAAACCATTGCAAAAGTGATCCGTAACCGGGCCCGTTTTATCGCAATGAATGAGGAAGTACCCACAACCTTAACCAGTGCTGACCTTGAAAAAATACTCGGTCCAGCACCTTTTAACAATGAAAAAAGCTATTCGGGCAATACTCCGGGCGTAGCTACCGGGCTCGCATGGACGGCTGTGGGGGGTGAAATTCTTTTTGTTGAAGTAAGCCTGAGTCCGGGAAAAGGCGCCCTTACTGTAACCGGAAACCTCGGTGATGTGATGAAGGAATCGGCATCACTGGCCTACGAATACTTAAAATCGCATGCCAGTCAATTGAAAATTGAAAATGAAGTATTCGAAAAATGGAATGTTCACATTCATGTTCCAGAAGGGGCAACACCAAAGGACGGTCCTTCGGCAGGCATCACCATGTTTACAGCCCTGGCATCGGCATTTACCAAGAAGCCGGTAAACGACAAGCTGGCCATGTCGGGTGAAATTACCCTAAGAGGCAGGATTCTGCCGGTGGGTGGTGTAAAAGAAAAAATACTTGCCGCCAAAAGAGCCCGGATTACAGATATTGTATTATGCGAAGACAACAAACGCGACATTCTGGAAATAAAGCCGGAATATATCAAAGGTTTGAAATTTCATTACTTCACTGATATGATTGATGTGCTGGATATTGCCCTGGTTAAACCCAAGAAATAATTAAAAGCATAAACCCATGATTCACAAAACCGGTTAAATACCGGTTTTGTGTTTTATGCAGCTACGCGAACCCCATTAAGACTAACTTTTCGGTAAATTCTCAATGGTCGTAGCATTGTATTATCCAAACCTTTAATTTTGATTTTTCATTTTATCCCGGTAATGACATTTTCAAAACTTATTCCAGCTGCGTTTATTTTTCTGATCATGCTTTCGGCATGCAGACAAGGAAATTTTGAGGATACCGGGATGACAGTATTCAGGTACAATGAATCGGCAGGTTTAACCTCTCTCGATCCGGCTTTTGCGCGCGACCAGGCCAACATATGGGCTACTAACCAGATCTTTAACGGCCTTGTTCAACTTGATGAAAACCTGAAAGTGAAGCCTTGTATTGCTAAAAGCTGGGAAATTTCAGGCGATGGATTAACATATACGTTCCAACTTCGCACGGATGTGCAGTTTCATGCCGATCCGGCTTTTGGTAAAAACAAAACGCGCAAAGTAATAGCCAGTGATTTCGTGTATAGTTTTAACCGGCTGACCAATGAAAAACTGGCATCGCCTGGAGCCTGGGTACTTGAAAAAGTGAGCAAAGGCGAAAACGCATTTTCAGCGCCCAACGATTCAACATTTATTATTCGTTTATCGGCACCTTTCCCGCCATTTGCGGGATTATTGAGCATGCAGTATTGCTCGGTTGTTCCTCACGAAGCCATTGAAAAGTA
The DNA here is from genome assembly GCA_964400395.1 of uncultured Lentimicrobiaceae bacterium. Taxonomy (GTDB): domain Bacteria; phylum Bacteroidota; class Bacteroidia; order Bacteroidales; family UBA4417; genus UBA4417. The sequence goes on from CAYNVK010000620.1 coordinate 1,605, forward strand.
TGGTTCCGATTTCAGGCAGCACCCTGTGGGAACCGGTCCTTTCAGGTTCGGAATGTGGAAAGAAGGTGTTAAGCTTGTTTTACTCAAAAATGATCATTATTTCGAAAGTGGGAAAGATGGTCCTCTCCCCTACCTCGATGCAGTTGCAGTAACATTTATAATTGAGAAGCAGTCAGCTTTCCTGGAATTTATAAAAGGCAATCTCGACTTCCTGTCGGGCATAGATGCAAGTTATAAGGATGAACTTTTAACCAATAATGGAGAATTGCGTTCCAAATATGCATCTTCAGTAAACCTGAGCAAACAGCCCTACCTGAATACCGAATACCTGGGAATATTGATTGATACCAGTTTTGATGCCGCTGCCAAAAGCCCGCTCAAATACCGGCTCATAAGGCAAGCTATCAGTTATGGTTTCGACAGGGTTAAAATGATGCGATACCTGCGCAACAATATCGGGAAGCCCGGCCTGGCAGGGTTTGTACCTGCGGGCATACCCTGGTTCGAT
>CAYNVK010000621.1:0-2112 GCA_964400395.1 uncultured Lentimicrobiaceae bacterium
GGGGTTCGAACCCCTGTGGGTCAACATGAGGCCGGCTGAAAAGCCGGCTTCAGTTTTTTTACAGAGGGTCGAACCCTCCCCTTCAATCCGGCCCCTTCTCCGCCAGTTGGCGGACCTCCGGGCACTTTCTTTACGCCCGATCTACCTGTGGGTCATCATGCATGTCTATTAAAACATTATTTGCATTCAAACCGGTTAATCTCCACCCATGATGCAAAATTACCATCCTTCCAGTTCCATGTTGCATCATTAGCTGTACCATGCACTATTGTATGAGCGACCCCAACAAGACCTTGTCCCTTTCGGATTATATTCCAATGACCATTAAAGTAAAAGTTTCCTGCATTTAAATTCAAGACTGAATGGTATTGGTCAACTTCATTTACTATATAAACGGCCCCGGTCAGGTCTCCGGTTAAAATCCCCTGATATCTGTCCTGCCACTTTATCCATTCGCTCCCGTCGCCCTGAACAACGGTGAAACTGTAATATTCTATATAACCTGTCATAGTTTCACCTACACACTCAGATAGCCAGACGCCTTCAAAATTCCAGATGTCACTGTAAGTATACTTTTCCACCTGTGAGTTTGCCTTACCCGCTGAAAAGCAGGCAATGAGGAGCACTAAAAACAAAAGCTTCAAGGTTTTCATAGTTGATAGATTTTAGTTACTAATTCGATCACCCTCAAAATTCGGCTTAAGTTTCATAACCGGCTTTGCTAAACGTCCCAAAGACTGCTCCCTTCGTACCAAAATCAAAGTGTCTTATGAATTCCAGGGCTGATGACAGGTTATGGGCGCATGATTCAATATCAAAAATTGCCTAGAACCGAGTGCGGGAATCCAGGGAAAAATACTCCCAATGACCCCCAATGGTCAAACAGGCAATTTTAGCAAGCGTCAGGTATTGAAGCCAATCAGAGGTTGACCGAGACTGTCAGATTGATTGAATAATCATTGAGTCCGTACCTGAAGCCATGACTGATGTATTCCCCTTCTGTTTCCCCCGAGCTTGATGAGTCTTTGTTGTAATAATAAGAAATATAGGGGATTAGTTCGGAAGATATATTGATCTTGTCAGTTATGCAGTAATGAAAACCCATCACACACCCCAATCCTGCAGATAATCCGATTTGGCGGTACCGGTCATCTGAGGGTTTGTATTTGTTTACGGAATTATTGTACCGGCCAAAAAGCTCAGGCCCGATGTAAAGATAAAGGCCGTTTGAAACCGGTTTCCTTTTCTCAAAACCTGCGCTTACCCCAATGCCAAAGTTATTCGCTATATTTTTAATGCCCGGATCTGGCTTTGCTGTCGATGATGATCCGTTTACACTAAACAGGGTAAACCTTGCGAGGATGTCATCATTGCCTGTTTTGTAACGTATTCCAAAATTGGATTCAGAGATCATTATACCGAGTTCTTTCTTCCCGGCGGCAGGCTCCTGTGCCATCGACGTCAGCGTCACAAAGCACATCAATACGGCAATAATGGCAGATTTTCTCATTGCTGTGAAATTTAGAGGTTATTGTATAACTTGATCAGACTGATAATCAGTTTTAGCCGGCACAAAAACCCTGCCATAGAATCTTTTCAGCAGAGGAGGATTTGAAATCAGATCTCCTTTCCGTTTTCCAGGAAGTCAGTCAGGTCTCCGAGGAACCTTACCATCGGTGCACCATCAATTACATCATGGTCCACAAGGATGGTCATATTCAGTATCTCCCTCTGCTTTATATCACCATCGATTACAACAGGCTTTACAATCACGGATCCGATACCAAATGAGACAGGATGAACTGATTTATGAATGAACCATCCGTTTATTTTACCAATCATGCCAACAGAGGTAACCGACACATTTCCCATTGTTCTGTAGGCAGCTTTCGGATTAATAAGCAACCACTTCCAGAAAAGCCTCCTTGCGAATCCCGGCAGCCGGTAGTAAAGCCTCTGGTATGCAGACGACTTTTTCTTCAGAACTATATCACCCGTTTTCAATTCCTGGCTTTTTGCGGCTTCAATTTCAGATGAGATGGCGGTTGCAGACTTTTTATCTGCTTTTTCAATAACAAGGTCGAAAGGAGGCAAAAGCCCCCTTTCATAACC
>CAYNVK010000622.1:0-2092 GCA_964400395.1 uncultured Lentimicrobiaceae bacterium
GCGCTTAGGTGTGGCAAAATAGCGGTAGGCCACGTCGATGGTAATGCCCTGTTCGCGCTCGGCACGGAGTCCGTCAGTTACCAGTGCCAGGTTTATATGCTCATTACCCCGTTGTATGCTGGCACGTTTAACGGCTTCGAGCTGATCCTCAAAAATAGATTTGCTGTCGTATAAAAGCCGCCCGATCAGCGTGCTCTTGCCATCGTCAACACTTCCCGCGGTGGTAAACCGCAGCAACTCCATATTCAGGTATCCTTTTGATGAAAATTCAGTCATTAGTTCAGTAATTGGTGCTTAGTGCTATGTGCTATGTGCTATGTACTATGTGTTTTGTGCTCAGTGCTATGTGCTTAGTGCTTAGTGCAAAGTTCCGATATCCGGGATTTTGCACATTGAATTATAAATTATTTCAAAAATCTCCTTTTCTCCTCACTCCGTGTCTCCGTGTCCCCGTGTCTCCGTGTCCCCGTGTCTCCCCTATCTCCCCATCTCCATTTCTCCCCTTCCCCATATCTCCCCATCTTCTTGTCTCCTCGTCCTCTCAAACCTCTAGAAATACCCCTCCTTCTTCCTGTCCTCCATGGCTGCTTCGCTTCGCAGGTCGTCGGCACGGCTACCACGCTCGGTTACGCGTGTGGCGGCTATTTCGGCAATAATTTCTTCGAGCGAATTGGCTGTTGAAAGATTAAGGCCCGTGCAACTTACATCTCCAATAGTCCGGCAACGTACAATCTTTTTTTCGATTACTTCGTTCGGTTTCAGTTTCATAAACGGCGCGTTAGCCAGCCACACGCCATCGCGCAGGAACGCTTCGCGCTCGTGCGTAAAGTAAATGCTGGGCAAAGGGATATTTTCCTTATAAATATATTGCCAAACGTCCATTTCGGTCCAGTTGCTGATGGGAAAAACCCTGAAATGCTCGCCAATATGCTTGCGTCCATTAAAGAGGTTCCAGAGCTCGGGGCGCTGGTTTTTTGGGTCCCACTGCCCGAACTCGTCGCGGTGCGAAAAGAAACGTTCCTTGGCGCGGGCTTTTTCCTCATCGCGGCGACCTCCGCCCATGCAGGCATCGAACTTATATTTTTCGATGGTGTCGAGCAGGGTAACGGTTTGCAACAGGTTACGGCTGGCACTGTAACCTTTTTCTTCAACCACACGGCCGGTGTCAATGGATTCCTGTACCGAGCCCACAACGAGCTTTACACCCAGTTCTTTTACCAGTTCATCGCGGTAGTCGATGGTTTCCTGGAAATTATGCCCGGTATCAACATGCAGCAGGGGAAATGGTATTTTGGCAGGCCAGAAAGCTTTCCGGGCCAGGTAGGTCATAACAATACTGTCCTTGCCCCCCGAAAAAAGAATAGCCGGCCGTTCAAATTGCGCGGCAACTTCGCGGATCACAAATATGGATTCGCTTTCGAGTTCGTCAAGGTGTGAAAGATTGTAACTGGTCATGCGTTAATATATTGGTGTTGAAAAATGTAAGTTTATGCATTCCTGCTTTCTAACAACAAAACAGGTAAAATGTTATCGAGTATTTTTTGTACAGACGTTTCCACGTCCTCGGTATCGGTGTGTATTTCGAGAAACGGGTGTGCCGGTATTTCGAAAGGAGCATTTACCCCGGTAAAATCGTTTATCTCACCTGCACGGGCTTGTTTATACATTCCTTTTACATCGCGTTGTTCGCAGGCAGCCAGGCTGGGGTTGAGAAAAATCTCGATAAAATCATCGTTACCAATAATTTCCCTGGCCAGGTTGCGTATTTCGTTGGTAGGGCTCACAAAAGCATTTATTGTTATCACCCCGGCCGAAACAAACAGCTTTGAGACTTCGGCTATGCGGCGGATATTCTCGAGCCTGTCGATATTACTGAAACCCAGGTTTGCGTTTATCCCGCTGCGTACATTGTCCCCATCGAGTACCTGGCAGATAAATCCCCTGTAGAATAGCTCCTTTTCCAGCTCCAGCGCCAGGGTTGTTTTTCCCGAACAGGGTAAGCCGGTAAACCAGATAACCCGTGCATGCTGGCCGAGTTTCAGTTCCTTGGCCGACCGGTTAACCAGTTTTTCGGAAAATACATCATTTGTAC
>CAYNVK010000623.1:0-2084 GCA_964400395.1 uncultured Lentimicrobiaceae bacterium
TTCTGGAGGCAATCCCGCTCACGGCATTTGTAAGCATGTGCCTGCAGGCTTCAGGCATCGGAAATAATTCTGTGGTTACCAAAGGACTTGACTTTTTGCGCAAGCAGCAACGTGCAGATGGCAGCTGGCCGATTGATACGGATCTTTCGACCTGGGTCACCACGCTCAGCATAAAAGCGTTGGGACAGCAGTTGCCGGTTTGTTTTCCGGAAGATGAAAGGGAAAAGTTGAAACTCCATCTGAAATCTATACAATACAAAGCAGTACATCCTTTCAACCTTGCACAACCCGGTGGCTGGGGTTGGACCAATTACCCCGGATCGGTACCTGATGTCGACGATACATCGGGTGCCATACTTGCGCTGCTGGAGTTGTACCAGGCTGACCGGCATGACGAAGATTCCATCATCAATGGTTGCCGTTGGCTTATCGGGTTACAGAACAGCGATGGCGGATTCCCTACTTTTTGCAAAGGCTGGGGCCGTCTTCCTTTCGATAGCAGCTGTGCCGATCTTACAGGACATGCCATGCTCGCGCTGGCAAAATCGCTTGCTGTGGTCGGGCAGCAAATGCCGCCGGATTTAAAAAAGGCCATCCATAAAAGCCTTTCGTACGCATTGAATTATCTCAGCAAACATCAACACAATGGCTGCTGGTTCCCTTTGTGGTTCGGGAATCAATATTCGGTTCAGCAGAAAAACCCTGTTTACGGAACAGCCAAGGTTTCGGTTTATTTGCTTGATTTATTGTCGCTAGTGTTGCCTGATCAGGATTTGAACCGTAACATCGAAATGATGCTTGAAAATGCCAGGACATATTTGCTGGCGCAACAGAATACCGATGGAAGCTGGGGAGCAGAGGCTGGTGTGCGTGGTTCTTCAGAGGAAACTGCGCTGGCTGTTGCAGCCCTGGTGCATTACGATATGGCTGCCAGCTATAAAGGACTCGAATGGATTGAAAACAATTACCGCAAAAACGGCATGCATTCCGAACCCATCGGTTTATATTTTGCCTTGCTCTGGTACGACGAAAAACTATATCCCCTCATTTATTCCATTGAAGCTTTACGAAGACTTTTTTACAGGTAAACATCGCAAATATCTCGTATCAATTCGGGCCCGTTAGATTCCCGGAAGCTTTGTAAATGATTGAAAAATAATAAAATAAAATTAAATTTTATTCCAGGTTTGAACAAAAGCAGGGTGCCGGTTTGTTAATACAATAATGCTTTAAACCTGTTGTTTATGGAATTTCATCCGATTGAACGCAGAACCGGGCTCACACGGGATGAATTTATCGCAGACTTCCTGGTTCCCCGCAAGCCGGTAATTTTCACCGATCTGGCCAGCGACTGGCCTGCCACCCAAAAATGGACCTTCGATTGGCTGCGATCCAATCATGGCAGCATTGATGTCCCGCTTTTCGACAACAACGTTCATAAAACAGATGCCTATTTCCAGGTAGCCAAAACCATGAAGTTTGGCGATTACCTCACCCTGATTGAGAAAGGACCAACCAATCTGAGGATTTTCCTGTTCGATATCTTTAAAAAAGTGCCTTCGCTGAATGATGATGTCAGGTTCCCGACAATTATGGATGGTTTTGTGACGGGATACAAATTTGTTTTTTTCGGCGGGCAAGGTGCTGAGGTGAACCTGCACTACGATATGGACTGTTCGCATGTATTCCTTACCCAATTCAGGACCCGTAAAAAAGTCATCCTTTTTCCTCCTTCGCAAAGCAGATTTTTATACCAGCATCCGTTTACCGTGATGAGCCATGTGCACCCGCTTAAACCCGATTACGAAAAATACCCGGCAGCTATAAATGCCGAAGGTTACGAAACGGTACTTCAACATGGCGAAACGCTCTTTATCCCGCAGTTGTGGTGGCATTATATTAATTATATCGATGGCGGATTCAGTCTTTCGCTTCGCGCGAACGACTCAGTGTTAACCACTCTTCGCGGGGCTTATAATATCAGCCGTCATGCGGTGGTCGATAAAGGCATGAACGCCTTGCTGGGCAGCCGCTGGCAAAACTGGAAGGAAGAAAAGGCAGCCAGCCGTGCTATGGAAGCATTG
>CAYNVK010000624.1:0-2075 GCA_964400395.1 uncultured Lentimicrobiaceae bacterium
CTTTCGTGGTAAACAAGGCGAAGAATATTGTTTCCTGTTACGATGCAAATTCGGGCAAAAAAATCTGGGATTCGGAAAAGTTTCCCGACGCCCAAAAAATCCCCACCCTCATTTGTACCGATGGCGTACTCATTATGGGTTATGGCGGCGATGCCACCAAATGTGTGGCTATCACGCAAAGTAAAGGCCCTTCGGTGTACCGGCACGAATACCTGAACAAGGATAAATATGGCATTATTGCTTACGATGCAGCTACCGGTAAGGAAAAATGGACCCATGAAAGTATTTCGAAAAGTGCAAAGGATAAATTCGATTTTATTGCCGGTATTGAGTACATCGATGGGAAATTGTACTGTGCCACCGATAAAAATTTCTTTATCCTGGAGCCCAAGTCGGGCAACGTGGTAAACAGCGTGCCTGTGTCGAAGGAAAAACTGGGCGATGCATGGAAGATGATGTATTTCCCGAAGGAAAAGAAAATGATACTCAACTGCGAAAATGGTGTTGTAAAAATTGATCCTGTTGCTGTAAAATCGGAGGGTTCGGTTAAAACATCCACTGTTCCATTTTACCTGGCTTCGTACCAGATGAATGCTGACGATACCTATTCCGACTATGCCATTTTTACCAATGGAAATGCCGAAACCATGAAATTTAAAGAGTTTGCCGCTATAGACCTTGATAAAATGGCCATCAGGGGCATTGAAGAAGGAGACTTATTATTTTATGATATCCCTCATTTCAGTTGCGGTGCCGAAATGTTTTACAAAGTAGATGGCAGCGAAATAAAATTTTATTCAGTAAAATAGTTCCCCAATCCTGAACTGGCAGCCGGCGACAGGCAAATGTTGTTTCCGGCTGCCTTTTTCCTGCACAGCAACAACTTTATTCACTATCAAACAGCCGGTATGAAAACAATCCTGATCCTTCTGGTGCTGCTCCTGCCCGGTGCCACCCTGTGTGCCCAAACCGCTAAAAAAGCCACCCCGTCAAAATCTAAAACCACTCAACAACCTGTTAAGATCAGCTACGACGAAAATTTCAGGTTGTACTATATTGCCGATTCTGTTACCGGTAAAATGATTAAAGCACTTCCGGCATACAAAAAAGTATACCAGTTTACCGAAGGAATGGCTGCGGTTGAAACCGATAAAGGAGCCGGGTACATTAACACCCTCGGAAAAGAAATTGTACCGCCTAACGGTAAATATAACCTGGTTTATGCTTTTAAAGGAGGTCTTGCTTGTGTTGGTAACGAAAAGGATGGCAAAAAGACCATAGGCTATATAAATAAAACAGGCGTTTTGGTTATTCCTTTGTCTTTCCAGGAAGCCAGGTCGTTCAGGGAAAAACTGGCCGCAGTTAAAAAAAATGGCAAATGGGGGTTTATCAATCCAGCCGGAGCATTTGTTATCCCGGCCATGTACGAGTATGCGGGTAATTTCAGCTTTGGCCTTGCCGCTGTTTCAATAAAGAAAACCTCCGGCAACGAATCATCTGTTAAATATGGCTACATCAACAAAGCCGGGAAGCAGGTGTTGCCTTTTATTTACGACGAGGCCGGCGAATTTAAAAATACTGCACCCGACTTTTATGAGGCTATTGTTACAAAAGGTTTTGTCCCCATGCTCATTTCAAAAGAAGGAAAAGATATTACCTATTTCCCTGATATTGATGATGATGCGATCATCGCAGAGCTTCAGTGGGTCGACGAAAGTGGCAGTAAATTATATGTAGGAATAAAAGAAAGTTATCATAGCACATCGTATGGGGTATATAGTTCATTTGCTGCCGCATTTGCAGCAAAGCCTCAATATACAGAAATAGAGTTAGTTGAAGAGCCCAATACAGGGCGCGAATTTTTCTTCGTCAAAAAATATAAGAGCCTTGGATTGGTAAGAGGATATGGCGATGAGATACCGGCAGTTTATGATCACATTCAGTTTAACGATACGCTTGTTTATGCTATTGATAGGATAAAGGTTGAAAATGACCAGGTTGTAGGAGGAGCTTTTACCCTGTACGACCTGAATCTGAACCGCATCACCAAAAAGGAATATGACCAGATAACAGGT
>CAYNVK010000625.1:0-2069 GCA_964400395.1 uncultured Lentimicrobiaceae bacterium
ATGCTTCCAATCTTATCGCAAATATATAACTGGGCCACCTCGGCACCATCGTATTTCCCGGTATTGGTAAGCTTCACAGTGATATTCAGTTTTCCTTCGGGCGATAGTTTTTGCTTGTCGAGTTTCAGATCGCTATAGCTGAAAGTTGTATAACTCAGCCCGTATCCAAACGGGAAAAGTGGCTGGTTCTGCGCGTCGAGGTACTGGCTTTTGAATTTGTCGTTTTTATCGCCCCGGTAAGGCCTGCCTGTATTTTTATGACTGTAATAAATGGGCACCTGTCCAACATTTACCGGGAAGGTCATCGTTAATTTTCCGGAAGGATTTACCTTGCCCAAAAGAACATCCGCCACTGCGTTACCGGTTTCGGTTCCTCCATGCCATGCTTCGAGGATGGCAGGCACATTTGCTGCTTCATATTCAATAGTCATGGGGCGGCCATTCATCAGAACCAGGACTACGGGTTTGCCCGTTTGAAGTAATATTTTCAATAATTCCAGTTGCCTTCCGGGTAGTCCTATCTGGGTACGGGAAGAGGCTTCGCCGCTCATATCGGAGGGTTCGCCGAGCACTGCAACCACTACATCCGCCTTGGCTGCAACATTATAAGCCTCGTTCATCATTTCGTCGTCAGTGCGGGGATCAACAGCATCCTGTCCACTGATCCGCTTCAGGAACTCCCGGTCGGTAAGCAGGTTACAGCCTTTGGCGTATGTTACTTTAGCTGAATTCCCCAGGGCATTTTTTATACCCGACAAAACCGTCACTGCATCTTTTGCATCTCCTACCGCTGCCCAGCAACCCAAAACATCTCTCTGGGTATTGGCGAGTGGCCCGATCAGCGCAATGCTTTTTGCCGGATCAATGGGCAGAAGCTGGTTTTCATTTTTGAGCAATACCATTGAGTGAGCTGCAGTATTGCGTGCTTGTTCCCGATTTTCTGAAGTCAGGATTTCGGTTTTGGCCCTTTCAAGATTGATGTACCGGTACGGATCGTCGAACAGTCCCAGCTTATATTTGGCTTCCAGTATCCGGCGACAGGCATCATCGATGGTTTTAGGGGTTATTTTACCTTCGGCCAGCAGTTGCCTGGCATGGAGCAGGAAACCCTCATCGACCATGTCCATATCAATACCCGCATTCAGCGCCAGTGCTGATACTTCTTTCAGATCGTTACCCACGCCATGTTCAATAAGTTCTTTAACAGCGGTATAATCAGTAACCACAAAACCGTCGAAACCCCATTGTTTACGAAGCAGGTCAGTCATCAGCCATTTGTTGGCAGTAGCAGGCACACCATTAATTTCGTTAAATGAACTCATAGCGCTGCCGGCCCCGGCCTGGAACCCAGCCTGGTAAGGAAGCAAATATTCGTTAAACATTTTTACCGGGCTCATATCTACCGTGTTGTAATCCCGGCCGGCTTCGGGTGCGCCGTAGAGCGCAAAATGTTTTATACAGGCCATAACGGTATTTACCTGCCTCAGGTCGTTACCCTGGTAGCCTTTCACCATGGCTTTGGCAACCTGCGAACCCAGGTAAGGGTCTTCGCCGGAACCTTCGGCAACACGGCCCCAACGCGGATCGCGCGAAATATCTACCATGGGCGAGAATGTCCAGCAAATTCCAACGGCGCTGGCTTCGGTAGCCGCTACCCGGGCCGATTTTTCAATAAGTTCCATATCCCAGCTGCACGACATGGCCAATGGAACCGGGAAAACAGTTTTATATCCGTGTATCACATCCAGTCCGAATAACAGCGGAATTTTCAAACGACTTTCTTCAACGGCGATTTTCTGGATATCACGGACTTTTTCGACAGAGGTAACATTCATTACCGCACCAATTTTCCCTTCTTTTATCTTCTGGCCGATGCCCGTGTTTTTCATGCTGCCGGTTGTAACATCGCCGGATCCAACCAGGTTCAGCTGCCCTATCTTTTCATCGATCGTCATCTTTTTCAAGAGCGCATCAATGTACGTTTTCATTTTTTTGTCATCGGCAACTGATTTTTTCTGGGCATTAAGTACCAGGCTGCTCAGCACAAGCAGGCAAAGGGTAAGGGTAAC
>CAYNVK010000626.1:0-2058 GCA_964400395.1 uncultured Lentimicrobiaceae bacterium
TGTCATTAAACAAAAAATACCTGAAGTTCATCCAGGTATTTTGAAAAGTTGTGCTGCAACAATTATTTGGTGCTTTTGGCCTTAGCCTGTTCTATATATTTTTCAATGTCCCTGGCTTCGGCGCTGCGGGTATGTTCTTTCTGGATTTTTTCATACAGTTCAACGGCTTTGTCGAATTTGGCCTGGTCTTCGTAAACCAGTGCTGCTCTCATCAGGTAAAGCGGTGAAGTTAAATCGTTCACCTGTTGTTCCGAAGCTTTCAGGTAATATTCAATGGCTTTGTCTTTCTGACCAAGTTCGAGGTAAGCATCGCCCATGCTACCGGTTGCCATCGGACCAACAAATTCATCATCGCTGTCGAATTTTTTCAGGTAGGTAATGGCATCTTCGTATTTGCCTTGTTTCAGGTAAATAATACCGGCATAATATTTGGCCAGGTTAGCCGATTTGGTCATGCTGTAATTGTCAATAATACTGAGAAATCCTTCATCATCTCCAAATCCGTTAAGCGCTTTGCTGAGTGAATCTTCTTCAAAATATTTCTGAGCCATAAACATAGCACCCTGGGCAGCTTTTTCGCGGGGAGCAATATAAAGTTTCTGGAAAGCAAATACGCCTAATACAATAACAATGGCAGAGCCAATGATGATTGTGAGAATCTTTTGATTTTTTTCAATGAATTTTTCTGATTTCGACAGCGCTTCTTCTACCGCGTGAATTTTCTCTTCAGTATTGTCAGTTTTCTTGGCCATAATTCTTATTTTTGAGGCGCAAAAGTAGCCTTTTTTTAGTAAATACTAATCATACCACGCTTTTTTTTACTAACATATCATCGTAATTATTAAATTATTGGTATTAAAAGTGTTCTTTTGCCCGACAGATTGCCGCCGGATGGATGATTGCCGGGTATTTGCCGAAAATTGTAATTAATAAAGTAAGCCGGGAGGCAGGCAGGCTTCCTGAACCTGAACATAATAAATTGTAGCGTATCCATGGAGATAAACAGAGAAGATTTGGAGTATAAAAACAGGCTTTGCTTTTTTTTTAGAAGTATGAAACTTGAAAAGCGTAATGCTTTGATGGATAGGGTACTGAATGACAGAACCAGGTATATAACTGTTGGTCTGGAAAATATTTACCAGCCGCATAATGCCAGCGCTGTACTTCGCTCGTGCGATTGTTTCGGGGTTCAGGATGTTCACATTATCGAAAACTCATACCATTACGAGCTCAACCCGCATGTTTCGCTGGGTGCGGCACAGTGGCTCAACTTATACCGGTATAATACGCAGGATAATAATACAGCCGAATGTATTAACAACCTGAAAAAAGAAGGATACCGTATTGTAGCTACTACGCCCGATCCTAAAGCGGTCTCCATTCACGACTTCGATGTTACCAAAGGTAAGTTTGCCTTGCTTTTCGGCACCGAGAAATTCGGGCTTACACCCGAAGCCTGCGCGCTTTCCGATGAGTTTATACGCATACCAATGTATGGGTTTACGGAGAGTTTTAATATTTCTGTTTCTGTATCGCTTTGTCTTTTCCATTTTACCGAACGCATACGTTCCGAAAAAGCCCCCTGGCAATTATCACCCGAAGAACAAACCGACATTTACCTGGATTGGTTCAGGAATACCACCACCAACAGCGAGCGGATCGAACGGAAATTCGAAGCGGAATATTTTAGTTCAAAATAAGCCGGAACGAAATTTCAGCGAAATATTTTCGATTTGCGATGTAGGATGTACGATTTACGATGTACAATGTACGATTTGGGCTACTTCCGTCTTCCGACTTCGGTCCAAACATTTACGATTTACGATGTATGAGTTACGATTGGGGCTACTTCGGTCTCCGGTCTTCAGTCCAAATATTTACGATGTACGATTTACGATTGGGGTGACTTCCGTCTTCGGTCTTCCGACTTCCGTCTTCGGTCCAATCATTTACGATGTACGATCTACGATTTACGATTGGGGTGACTTCCGTCCTCCGTCTCCGGTCTCCGGTCTTCCGACTTCCGTCCTCCGTCTCCGGTCTTCGGTCTTCCGACTT
>CAYNVK010000627.1:0-2047 GCA_964400395.1 uncultured Lentimicrobiaceae bacterium
TTTGGAATGGTTGCTTTCATGAACTTTACAAAACCAGGTCGTTCCAATGCTGGCTGTAAAGATTTTCGGATTGTAAAAGCGTTTCGTGGTTTCCTTGCATGGAGATTTCGCCGTTTTCCATAATATAAATACGGTCGCAAAATCCTTTTAAAACATGCAGGCGATGGGTTATAAAGATAATGCCCATTTCGCTCTTAAGCTTTTTGAGCAATTGAAGTACAAATTGTTCCGATTTCCGGTCCATGGCCGAAGTAACTTCATCTAAAATAAGCAAACGGGGTTTTTGGTACAAAGCCCTTGCCAAAGCAATCATCTGCCTTTGTCCACCCGAAAGGTTAATGCCTTCCTCACCTACCATAGTCATAAACGACTGCGGCAAACTTTCGATAAACGGCGCAAAGCCATTTTGCTGTAAAAAGTTAAAAACTTCCTGAGTTTTGGACGAAGCTTCTTCGAAAGCAATATTTTCGATTACCGTACCATTAAAAATATGAATATTCTGCGGCACCGAACCCACTATCTGCCGCCAGTTGTCCAACGAAATATTGTTTTGCGATTGCTTGGCATTCAGGATAATACTACCCGATTCCGGCTCATAATGCTTTTGCAGGATTTGTGCCAAAGTACTTTTACCACACCCATTTTCGCCCATGATAGCAATTATTTCGCCTTTGTTAACCCCGAACGATATGCGCCGGAGCAACTGGCTTCTGCCGGCAAAACGGAATGATACGTTTTTTGCTTCCAGACTTTGAAATGCCGGATATTGATTTTCAATTTCACTCATTTCAGGTTCAATTCCTGTAAACTCGAACATGCGGTCGAAGGCAATTTTTGCTTCATTTATCGGGATTGCAATCAATGCCAGGTTAGCCACACCTGGCAATAATGAACCGCACATGCTTGTGATGGCAATTAATTCGCCGGCTAACAACTTGCCGTTTAGCATCAGGTTAGCACAATAAAATAAAACCCCAACCAGGAAAACCACTCCCGAACTGCTTGCCAGGAACGATAATTTTATCTGGATTCGCCCTAATGTTACCACTTTCGACTGGTAATTCTGATACAATTCTTTGTTCGAGCCACCAAAAAGATCCTGTTTATTGAAGTTCTTAATGGTTTCAATTCCCTGAATGGTTGAAATATAATTGGATTCGCATTGGGCATAACCCGCCATAACATTTCGCTGCCCGATGAGTATGCTCTTGTTATGGTATCGTATCAGGATAAAAAATACTGGCAGAAAAAGTACGCTGGCCACGGCTACTTCCCATTTGTAAACAAACAACAAAGTTAATGATGCCAGCACCATCATAATGTCGGCTACCAATGTTCCTATTATCTGGCTGATAACCCTTTGAATGCGTGAGGTATCGTTCAATCTTGCAGTGAGTTCGCCAATTTTGCGTGTATCAAAAAAAAGTTTTGGGAGGTTTAATAAGCGGGAATAAAAATAATCGATAATACGGGTGTTAAAATCTTTGGCCTGGTTAATAAGTAAATACTGCCTTAGGTATTGAAATCCCTCTTTTGCTAATAGCAAAACCAATAGAAGAGCAATACCCATGTTTAACCTGAGCAGATTTTTTTGCGGAATAATGACATCAATTAGTTTTTGCGAAAATATCGCCATCGATAGACCAAGCCCTGCAATTATAAGCCCAAGAACGGCGGCCACACCCAAAATAGAATAGTCTTCTTTAATAAGCTCTAAAATCCATTTCTGTTTGCGCTTTTTTACAACTTTTTCCTTGGTGAAATTCCCGTTTGGTGCTAAGGTAAGACATGCTTTCGATACCCATATTTTATTTAGTTCTTCTTTAGTAACATGAATTATTCCCTTAGCAGGGTCGCCAAGTATAAATTTATCGCTGCCGTTTTTTAAATCTTTTCCGTAGAATACTATATAATGTTGCAGGTTTCCCTCAACCAATACATGCAATATCACCGGTTGCCCATGTTCAAGCAATGCCGGAATATCAGCCTCGCAACCTTCGGCATCGAAACCGATTTTTTCGGCAGCCTGTTTTAACCCCAATAAAGT
>CAYNVK010000628.1:0-2047 GCA_964400395.1 uncultured Lentimicrobiaceae bacterium
ACCAGGCTCGGGCAGCAGAAAATGCTGCCTTTTAATTTTCTGAACTTTGATAAATGCCTGGCGATTGCCCGGCACCGATTCAAACCAGCAATACTTCATCGCTTATTAAATATACCTTGTATGCAGTTGCAACCCTGATTTGCCAGCGTTCGACAATGATTATTCACCGTAATACACCGCATTTTTAACTGCTTTTTTGCTGCGTTTTTCCTGATAACCTGTTGATATTTATGGTTAACCGCTGCCAGAATGTTACTTTTGTTTGTGCCAGCGCTACCAACATTTTATTTTTTTGATGCCGGCCCCCGGGCACAGCAGTTGAAACAGATCCCGAAGTACTGAACCTTTTGTTCGGATGATTTAATGACCGGCCCTTTGTTAACAGGCCGCAGAAGTATGAAACGATTACTGCTTTTGATTATTTGTGTTTTACCCGTCTGCAGCAGGGTGCTTTCGCAGGATGCACCCACTCAAGCGCCGGTAAATCCTGATTTTGCCCGGTTTATCCGCTCCGCTCAAAGCCAGGATGCGCAGCACTCGGCAGCCGATACTTTTGCAAACGGTGCCATGCCCCCGCCGGTACAGTTAAACTTCGATGAGTACTTCCACAAAAACAAGCTGAAATCCGGTAGCCTGCCCGCCGTTTACGACATGCGATCCGGCACCTGTCTCACCCCGGTGAAGGGCCAGACCAACAACGCTTGCTGGGCTTTTGCCACCATGGCTGCCGTTGAGTCGCAATGGCTGAAACTGGGCCTGGGGACCACGAATCTTTCGGAAAACAACCTGAAATACTGCAACGGCTTTGTTACCGCGCGCAACGAATACGGGAACCATTTTATGTCCACAGCCTATTTCGCCCGCCGACAGGGACCACTTACAGAAGACGACGATCCCAACGCTACCTCCAGCAGCTGCCCCAGCGGCAAAATCCCCCTGGCCTATATTACCGATGCCCGGTACCTGCCGCACGATATGGATGCCATTAAGCAAGCTATTATGGATCATGGCGCTATATTTTCCATGATGTATTTTAATACCGGCAGCGCGTATTATAATGCCGGCGACTACACCTACAATTATACCGGTAATGAGCCGGTAAACCATGTAGTCGACCTGGTGGGCTGGGACGACAACAAAGTTACCGCCGGGGGTACGGGCGCCTGGATTTGCCGCAACAGCTATGGTGCTGTCTGGGGCGAGCAGGGTTATTTTTATGTTTCGTACTACAACAAGAGCTTTTTGGATTACAATGCTTACTGGCCCACACGCATGGATTACGAACCCGAAGCGCAGGTATATGGTTACGACGAATTGGGTAACTGGTCGGCAACAAAATGGAGCGGCCGTTCGGGTTTTATGCTGGTAAAATTTACCGCTTCCCAACACCAGCTGATCAGCAAGGTGGCAACCTATGCCATGGCAGCCGGATCAACCATCGGTATTGATATTTACGACCACTTCGACCCGGCAACGGGCGTGCTGAGCGGGCAACGCACCCACCAGGCCGGGCTGCCCTGCGAACTACCAGGGTATTACACTTTTGCACTCGACAAACCGGTCGCCGTTACCGCTGGCAGCGATTTTTATATCCGCATTTATTACCAGACTCCTTCGTACGATTATCCTATCCCTATCGAAGAAGCATTTACCAACTACTCCGCACCAAACATCGAAACCGGCAAAGCCTGGATAGGCTACGACTCACACGGCGAATCGAATTACTGGTTTGCCATCGGGGGCAGCACCGATTATCCCTGGGACCCCTGCGTAAAAGCCTATGCCGAGCCCCTGCTCAGCTGGGCAGGCACCCAAAGCGCCGACTGGAACACTGCTGACAACTGGAATCCGGCCACGGTTCCTACTCCGAAGCAAAATATTGAAATCCCGGCCACGGCTAATCCCCCGCTTATCAGCAATACCTTCAGCAGCCCGGCCAGATGCAAGGCACTTACCATCAGGGAGGGCGGCAGCCTGACGCTGGCAGCCGATGCGGCGCTCACCGTGTATGCCGGTATTACCAATTATGCCGGAGTCGCAGGACTGG
>CAYNVK010000629.1:0-2042 GCA_964400395.1 uncultured Lentimicrobiaceae bacterium
CTGCAGATGAGTAGCTGCAAAAACAACAGGTTAAAAATCAGGTATAACAGGATTTAAAATGACGTACACGTATGATTATCCGCGACCGGCGGTAACAGCAGATATAGTTGTACTTAAAAAGAATGATGAAAATTATTCCGTTTTGCTGATTGAGCGGAAGCATGACCCTTTTGCAGGTTCGTGGGCATTGCCCGGAGGTTTCCTGAATATGGACGAAACACTGGAAGAAGCCGCACTGCGCGAGCTGGAGGAAGAAACCGGGATTACGGGTGTTGCACTGCAACAGTTTCATACTTTCAGCAAGGTAAACCGCGATCCAAGGCATCGCACCATTACAACCGTATTTATTGGGTTAGCCGACGAAAACACCCCTTTGCCCCTGGCCGGCGACGACGCAGCCAAGGCACAATGGTTCGATATACGTGCATTACCCCCGCTGGCTTTCGACCACGACCTGGTGATTGATATGCTGAAATCGAAACCTGGAATTATATCCTTTTAAGCATCTCTTTTACAATGCTGTCGGCGTCGTCAGCTATCTGAACAAGGTTCGATTCCAACTGGTAACAAGGCGTTGAAAACAGCCTGTGTTTTTCATCATAAACCACATCCCCGTGTTGAGTAGCGATATGTGTGGCACCCATGGCCCTCACATTTGCAGCATCAGCTTCGTCAGGGCCCACGGTAATGGTTGCATGGCCAACTATTTTAGCCAGCAATACCGGCGATATACACAAAGCCCCGATGGGTTTGCATTTACTCATAGCATCGCGCAATACTTTGGCTACCTGGGGCAGCACATCGCAATCGGCCCCTTTAAATGCATACGAGCAGAGATTTTTAGCTACCCCAAATCCCCCGGGGAAAATAAGGGCATCGAAATCGCGGAGATCGAGTTTATTGAGCGGCTGAATTTTGCCACGGGCTATCCTGGCGCTCTCAACAAGCACATTGCGGGTTTCGGGCATTTCGGCTCCCGTAAGGTGATTCACCACATGATGCTGGGCTATATCGGGCGCAAAAATCCGGTATTCAGCCCCATTTTTCGTAACGGCATACATGGTCATTACGGCTTCGTGAATCTCGGACCCATCGTATACACCGCAACCAGCAAGAATAATTGCAAAATTTTTCATAACAAAAAGAACGTTAAAACATGAAACTACAAGGTTTAACTTGCGCACTAAAGAGTAACTTTGTGTCAGGCTTCCTACAAATTTAAACGTTTAATTCACTTTAGCAACAAAATTACAGTCTAATTTTTTTTAGCCTCAGCCTGAAAGGATTCAATATTTTTGTATTGCTGACATGCTGCCGGTTTAATTAACAATTGTAGCTTTAACCGCCTGATAATGACGCCTTTCAGCGCAAGCAGAAAAACAGCTTAATAAATCCGGCAGCTAAAGAGTACTTTAAGTTTGATGGGCCAACCCATGTTAATATGTAAGCAACCATGTGTGGACGATTTTCGCTAAGCGCCAATGAAGCAGAACTCAATCTGCGTTTTGAACTCGAGGGTGGTGAAGCCCCTTATGTACCCCGTTATAATGGAGCGCCTACCCAACTGCTGGCCGTTATTACAGGCGAAAGTCCGCACAGGCTGAGCTATCATCGCTGGGGGCTGATTCCTCCCTGGGCTAAAGATATTTCAATCGGCAATAAAATGATTAACGCCCGGGCCGAAACCATAACCGAGAAAGCATCATTTCGCACGCCCCTGTTCAGCAAGCGTTGCCTGGTGCCCGCTGATGGGTTTTATGAGTGGCAACAGGATACCGGCAAACAACCCTACCGGATTTTTGTAAAGAGTAATGCGCTGTTCGCGATGGCAGGATTGTGGGAACGCTGGAAATCGCCCGCAGGCGAAGTGGTTGATTCATTCAATATTATTACCACCGAAGCCAATGAATTTATGAAACCCATACACAACCGCATGCCGGTTATCCTGAAGCGTGAAGATGAGAAAACCTGGCTCGGAAGTAAGGATTCAGCCGAAATCCTATCGTTGCTCAGGCCGTACCCGGCCGAAGATATGGATGCTT
>CAYNVK010000630.1:0-2040 GCA_964400395.1 uncultured Lentimicrobiaceae bacterium
CGAGACGTTCATCGGGTGAGTGTGCTCCTTTGATGGTTGGCCCATACGAAATCATATCTATACCAGGGTATTGTTCGCCGATCAGGCCGCATTCCAGACCTGCATGTATGGCCAGTACCTTAGGCTCGTTACCGAATAATTTCCGGTATGCTTTACGGGTTGTATCCAGGATGGGTGATTTCGGATTGGGAGTCCATCCGGGGTAACCGTCGTTATGAACGATTTTTGCGCCAGCAAGTCTGAAAACGCTTTCTACCATATTCACAACGTCTTCTTTCCCATGCTCTGACGAACTTCGCTGGCTGGTACCAATCTCAATTACTTTTTCATTCATCTTAACTGATGCAAGATTGGTTGATGTTTCAACAAAGTTTGGAATGTCAGCTGACATTGCTATTACTCCATGCGGACAGGCGTACAATGCATTCAGCAAACGGTCCTGGGTTGAAAGATCGATAAGAAAGGAGGGGAGTTCTGTTTGTTGGTAACTGATCAACAAGCTGGGTTCAGAAATACGATATTCCTGTTTTAAAGTTGCGTTGAATTTTTTTACGTACTGGATAAAATCATTGCTGAAACGGTTTGGCACGATGATATTAGCATATGCTTCCCGTGCAATTGCATTGCGAAGGTTACCTCCGTCGATTTCTGAAAGCCTGATTTCGAACAGGTGGCTTGAGCTCCAGAGCAGCCTGTTTAAAATTTTAACGGCATTGCCCCGACCTTTGTTTATGTCATCTCCCGAATGGCCGCCCTGTAAACCCGATACCCTGATCTGAAACCCGGTGAAATCGAAATTTACTGCCACCCTCGAATAGTTCATGAAAAGTTTTGTGTCCTGTCCGCCTGCGCAGCCGATGAATAATTCGCCTTCATCTTCCGAATCGAGGTTCAGGAGCACTTTGCCTTTCAAAAATCCAGGTTTTAACCCTTTTGCCCCGGTGAGACCGGTTTCCTCATCAATAGTGAAAAGCATTTCGAGCGGACCATGCTCAATATCGTTTGCTTCAAGAATTGCAAGTTGGGTGGCTATTCCAATCCCATCGTCAGCTCCAAGTGTGGTGCCGGTTGCTTTGATCCATTCGCCATCGCGCCGGGGAATGATAGGGTCATTTTCAAAATCATGATAGGTGTCGCTGTTTTTCTCACACACCATATCAATATGACTTTGCAACACAACTGTTGGAATATTTTCAAAGCCTGAAGAAGCTGGTATGCGAATGAGTATATTGCCAACTTCATCAGTTTCGTGTTCAAGATTCAGTCGGCGAGCTACACCTATTATATAGTCGGAGATCAGTTTTTCTTTTTTTGATGGCCTTGGCACGTTGCAAATCTCTCCAAAATACTGCCAAACTTTTTCAGGCTGTAGTCCTTCAAATACATTATTCATATACGCTGACGAATTTTATTATATGCAAATATATGCCATAAATATTGAAATGCTTACTGATTGAATAAAATAAAAAGATATCAAGCTAAAATGCTGAATAAGATTGTTTTAGCTGTAATATAGATAAAGTTGATGTCGGAGTTTGATCCTGGTTCAATAGCTTTCGGCTTTATTTTTCTTCCTTCAATTTTAGGATCGTTTCCTGAGGGGTGGCCGAGGCGAAAATGGTATTACCTGCAACCAGAACATCAGCACCATGCTGCAGTAATTGTGATGCATTCAACAAGTCTACTCCTCCGTCTACTTCAATCAGTATGTTTTTGCCTGTTGCCGCGATCATTTGTTTGAGTGTTGCAATTTTGCTATACGTGTTCGCGATAAATTTCTGTCCACCAAATCCGGGGTTAACTGACATAAGAAGTACCATATCCAGTTCCGGTAGGATTTCGGAGAGCACACTTACCGGTGTATGGGGATTTAAAACAATACCAGCTTTAATTCCGAGTTCATGAATCATTGCGATAGAACGGTGCAAATGCACTGAGGCTTCGTAGTGAAATGTAATCATATCGGCACCCGCGTCGCGGAAAGCTTCAAAATAACGTTCGGGTTGAATGATCATCAGGTGAACGTCCAGTATTTTGCCG
>CAYNVK010000631.1:0-2036 GCA_964400395.1 uncultured Lentimicrobiaceae bacterium
AGAAATACAGCGACCTGGAAACCGAAGCCAAACGAGCATGGGCAAAGGAATAACATTATGTGCTTGCGGATTATTTCCTGGTTGAAACAGGAATAATGAAGCTGAAAAACGACGGTCATTTATAAAGTGGCCGTCGTTTTTTGTGTTGGAATTTTAACCCAGATCATAATATAAATCTATATGGGAATATACTACTAAAACGCTCTTTTAAGACTAAGAAGATTATGTTTAGATTTTTAACGCAGCAATAAAGTTGGCAATCCCGGTAAAAACCATTTGCACCCCGATGGTTGCAACAATAAGCCCGGTAATCCTGATCAAGGCGTTCATAAAGTTGTATTTCGTTAGCAGATTTCCGATAGGTCGCGAATACAACATCAGCAGCAGATTTACCCCCAATGCGGCAAAAATACTGAGTATGGTAATTCCATACCCATAATGTGCCGGAAAAGTAACAGCAGCGGTAATAGTAGCCGGACCGGCTATCATCGGCATAGCAATGGGCACTGCTGATAAGTCCTCGAGTTTCACATTCTGCTCAACCTGCAGAAATACACCTTTTTGCAAGCCCGAAATCCCGTTATAAAACAAAACCACTCCACAGGTAACCTGGAAAGCATAGAGCTGAATATGAAAAACATAGTTGAAAATGATCTGTCCAAGGAACAAGAAAAGCACCAGGATAATAAAAGCCGTAATTGAAGCTTTCAGCGATAAATACTTTAATTCCTTATCAGCAAACTGGTTTTGAAGCGAGGTGATGACAAATATTTTCTGCACCGGGTTTACAAGCGCAAGTATTGCTACAAAACTGCCTAAAAGTAATTTTATGTCCATAGCTAAAAATCCTTGTATTTAAAGGTTTCCCTTCTACAAAAGTCGTTAAAAGTCCAGAACTATTAACCAAACAATATCAAAGCTTATTGTGCTGGTTATCTGAAAAGCTGTCAGTCAATGATCTTCCTACCTTTCAGCCATTTCTCCAGTGTGTCGGTCCAGTTATCGATTAGCAGACTCTGTTTACGCATCCCAAATCCATGTCCACCCTTTTCGTACGTATGGATTTCGGAAGGGATATTTCTATCCTGCAAAGCCTGGTAAAATATACTGCTATGCACTGCCGGAACCACATCATCGTTTAAAGCCACAACAATAAAGGTGGGTGGCGTATTTTCGTTTACATGTAGCTGATTCGAAAATCTTTTCAATTGCTGATCTGATGGATTTTCGCCCAGAAGGTTCTGGCAGGTTCCGTCCCCTCTTACCATCATGATAACCGGATACACCAAAACCATAAAATCCGGACGGTTTGCAGCGGCGAAATGCGTTCCGACCGTGGAAGTCAGGTGCCCGCCGGCTGAGAAACCTAAAATTCCGACTTTGGATTGATCAATATTCCATTTATTCGCATTTTCGCGTATGATCTGAATCGCCGTTTGAGCATCCGTTAACGGAATATCCGAATGATGGTTTGGCATTCGATAATAGAGCACAAAAGCAGAAATGCCCAATGTATTTAGCCATTTGGCAACCTGTGCACCTTCGTGATCCACAGCAAGTCCACCGTAGCCGCCGCCGGGACAAATTAAAACAGCAGCTCCGGATGCTTTTT
The DNA here is from genome assembly GCA_964400395.1 of uncultured Lentimicrobiaceae bacterium. Taxonomy (GTDB): domain Bacteria; phylum Bacteroidota; class Bacteroidia; order Bacteroidales; family UBA4417; genus UBA4417. Next base: position 1,613 of record CAYNVK010000631.1, read on the forward strand.
CCTTTGGAACAATATAAGCATACATCCGGGCTTCGGTAACATTGGTAACCCAGGAACCGCCATGATTTTCCTCTTTTGTAGTTATCCCGCTGGTTTCGGCAGGGTCGTTTTTATACAATTTAATTTCTTCCTGTGATTGCATGTTGCTGAATATTAATACTCCAATAAGGATGAGAATGAAATTTTTCATAATCTGTATGGTTTGGCCACAAATGAATCCATTTTATTTAAGAGTTCTTAAATTTAAGAATATTTTTTTACGGTCAAAAAAGCATCGCTGTTGCTTGATACAGGTCAGGGCAAGCAGCTTATGGCAAAGCATAAATAAAATTCGTTGTAAGTCCACTGCAGGCGTCAGGCAGGCGTTAGCGGCGAGAAGTATTTTTACCGGACAATACTGATTTATAATAGTGTTTTGAGCCGG
>CAYNVK010000632.1:0-2022 GCA_964400395.1 uncultured Lentimicrobiaceae bacterium
TGGCGCTGCTCGATCCCAACAGGAACAAAAGCCCGAGCCCGTATTCGTATTTATAAGGTTTTATGTAACTGTATAACCTGAAAAGCTTGCGTAATCCGGGTAAAGTGATTTTCTTTTTGGGTACTTCGTAATCCATTAGAGCATCAAATTTTGCGAGATGAAAATTATGAATAAAACAGATACCGGAATGGAATAGTTCATCCATCCGGGCATACCATGCTCAAAAAAAAAACAGGCTCATGCAAGGTATGGCATGAGCCTGTTTTTATTTGATGTTCAGAAAAAAAAGGAAGCAAAGTCGGGATTTTTGTATCCGGTTTACCTCATTTTACAAATTGGGATTCATCACGGTGCCGATAAACAGGATGGTTCCGGTTGATTTTTCCTGGATAAAATAGATAAACGGCCTGTTAACCGTGAAGTGGTAAACCTGGTCGGGACCCGCAGAAGTTACGCCGATTTCTACGGCTGTAACGGCTGCGGCTTCGGTTCCTTCTTCGTCGGTTGCTATGTACGATTTGTGCAGTACCCGCGAAATGTAAAGTCCGCCCTCGGGATTTATACGTGTAAAGTCGGCCTGATCGGCATCAAAAGCCACACCCATCCCCATGCCCGACAGAATGGGTTTCATTTGTTTTTCTTCGTAGGCATACTTGAATTTGGGCAGTTGAAGCTGAATATCGCGATCGGCGAATTGTTTGCTCCAGGTATTCCAGTTTTCCTGCGAAAGCAGCGGGATTATATCGCCAACCGATTTACCGGCATCGGGCAAAAGAACCGACATCACGAAATTGCCCTGGTTGTAAGGCAGCTCAATGGCTTCGAAACCGGTGCCCTTAAAGTACTGGAATGTTGCATGTTGGTTCATGGATGGCGCCTGAACCACGGTTCCGTTCGGGAGCGTAAAAGGTTTTTGCGCGGTATTTGCAGTTTCGAACTGGTATTTCCATTGTCCTTTAAAATACACGGCATTTACCAGGTACATTACGGCATCGGCGGGAATTTGATCGAGAATAGTTGGGATCAGCTTGTTGGTTTTATCGCTTACCCAGCCATTGATTGTATTTACCGAAGCGGGATCGGCAAAATCGAGGGCGGTAACTTCGGAATTAAAATATTGCCGGTTAGCGCTGATAAACGCGGGTTCCACCTCGAAACCATTACGATACCAGGTTGAATTGGCAATTTGCATTTTCACCTTTGGATCGAGCGAGGTAAAAGTCCCGATGATATGCTGGTACGATTCGTTTACCTGTTCATCGCTCATGCCTGCAAAGCCAAGGGTGCTGTTCATGGCATCAAGGGTGGTGCCGGCGGCTCCATTGCGCGCCATACCCAGGGCCATACTTACACTCAACGGCGAAACCATCATGTTGGTATTGCTGCCTGATATTTCATTTACCTTTTTAAAAAATTCAAAACCAAACGCATTGCTTTGTACAACAAGTTGTTTTTGGTCAGCACTCAGATTTACCGGCGTAAAACTGGTAATGGTGTCTGTTTTCTCCTTGCTGCACGAAAATGCAAAACCAGCCGTAATCACAAGTGCTATTATTACTAAAAATCGTTTCATGGCAATTAAAATAATTTGTTTCGGATAAAAGGTACAACACTAAATAAAAAGGTTGCATACCAGGTTAGGGCAGTTTGCAAATTAAATGTTATTTTGCACAAAATTTTTAAGTGTTTTGAAAATTCTGTCAAATACCATTCCTGGGACGGATTTTCATGAACTTTACCGGCAATAAATAAAACACCCATTTATATGAAACTCCAGATTGCTCTGTTTTGCCTCTTCCTGGGCATAACCTTAATTGCTTCGGCTCAAAAAGACCCGGTTGATTATGTAAACCCGTTAATCGGCACCTTGTCAAAACCATCGCTTTCAACCGGTAACACGTACCCGGCTATTGCCCGACCATGGGGTATGAATTTCTGGACGCCCCAAACTGCTGATATGAACGACACCTGGACTTATGCTTATACAGCCGATAAAATTAAAGGATTCAAACAAACTCACCA
>CAYNVK010000633.1:0-2017 GCA_964400395.1 uncultured Lentimicrobiaceae bacterium
GGCTAAACATCTTACCATCTCCCTCAAGGGAATTAAAGAAGGCGATTTTACGTTTGTTTACGGGTTCCCGGGTACCACACAGGAGTACCTGCCTTCGTATGCCCTCGATATGATTGCTATGCAGCGAAATCCCATTGCTGTCGGACTCAGGCAGCAACGCATTGATATTATCGATAAAGCCATGGAAAACGACCGCCTTGTCAGGATACAGTACACGGCCAAAGCTAAAGGTATTTCTAATTCGTGGAAAAAAATGATTGGCGAAAGCCGGGGTATCAAAAGGCTGGATGGCATCGCGCAGAAACAGGCCTTCGAAAAGGAATTTCAGAAATGGGCTGATGCAAGCCCCGAAACCCGGGCCAGTTACGGTCAGCTGCTTCCTGCATTTGCAAAGGTGTATGCCGGTCTGATTCCGTTAAACAATGCCTATACGTACCTTACCGAAGGGATGTTGGGTATTGAGGTGATGCGGTTTGCCTATGGTTTTAATAACCTGTTGAAATCGAGTAACGATAAATCGAAAACAGATGATGATATTAAAACTATGGTTGCGCAGCTCAAAACTTCTGCGGCTGCTTTCTTTAAAAATTATAATGTATTGGTCGATAAGCAGTTTTTTGCTGCTATGGCTACATCGTACACCCAAGGTTGTGATCCTTCGCTGCAAGCCCCTGTTGTTCAGCAATCAGCACTAAAATATAAAGGCGATTGCAAGGCCTGGGCCGAAGATTTTTACAAAAAAACCATCTTCGCTGATTCTGTGAAAGTGTACTCGTTTCTGGAAGGTTTTACGCGTGGCGACAGTAAAAAAATAGAAAAAGATCCGGCCTTCGTCTTAGCTACGGGTATTTACACTTTCGCGCAAAGCAAATTTACACCAGGGATGAGTGCTTATATGGCTGAAATAGACAGCCTGCAGCGGCTTTATATGGCAGCGCAGATGGAAATGCAGCCCGAAAAACGGTTTTATCCCGATGCCAACTCAACCTTGCGGGTAGCCTACGGCAATGTTGCCGCATATTATCCTGCCGACGGTGTGAAGTACAGGTGGTTTACAACCCTCGATGGCATTATGCAGAAAGAAAATCCGGATATATACGATTATGTGGTTGAACCAAAACTGAAAGCGCTATACCAGGCACGCGATTATGGGCGCTATGCCGATGCCGATGGAAGTATGCATGTAGGCTTTATTGCCAGCAACCACACCACGGGCGGCAATTCCGGAAGCCCGGTGCTGAATGCCGACGGGCAACTGATCGGTATTAATTTCGACCGCTGCTGGGAAGGCACCATGAGCGACCTGATCTTTGATCCGGATCAGTGCCGCAATATTTCGCTCGACATACGCTATTGCCTGTTTATTATTGATAAAATGGCTGGTGCCAAAAGGCTTGTGGATGAGATGACGATTGTACAGTAAGTTCCTTTTGCAACGATTAAAGGAATGAAGGCATGTATGCAGAAACGGGATATTGAAGAGAAAAGCTGCCAAATCCCTAACTAAATATAATGATGCATGAAAACGATGGTGTGCCGGCACATTCGCCCGGGTGCCGCGATTTTCAATCGCGGTGTTGTGCCCGCAATCTAAAAAACTGCCAGGTACACTCTCCCGCCAAAGCTCAATAGCATAGAGGTGGAGAATGATGTATGAAAATTTGTGAATTAATCATGTTTGATATCCTGCTAAAAAAAATTAATTTTGACAAATAATTTTAACTTTATAAGTGCGGAATAAGCACCAAAATCTTTTATACTAACAAAATGAGAAAAATTACATTTTTAATTGCAATTTTAATTGCAACCGCTAACACAATTAATGCTCAATGGCAGCAAGCCAATGGTACTGCAGGAAATGAAGTTTACAGTACCACTACCGACGGAACAAACATTTATGCGGCACTGAATAATGGTATATTGTTATCAACCAACAAAGGAATTTCATTTGCTGCCGTTAATGTGTTAACTGGTACCAATCTCAATGCATTTGCCATCAGCGGAACAAATGTTTTTG
>CAYNVK010000634.1:0-2008 GCA_964400395.1 uncultured Lentimicrobiaceae bacterium
ATTGATTGATGAAAGGTAAACCGCGAGGTATCCGCCGGCTGAAAGGCTGATCACGAGCATTAGCGCCAGCGCCAAACCGTTTATAAAAACCAGTTCTTTAGTTTCAATATGAATTGCGCTGCCCGAAATATCCTGGTAAACCGGAAAAAGGACTATTGCTATAAAAACAGCCAGCACTAACGAAATGAAACTTATCAGGAGCGTTTCGCCCATAAACTGTTTGACCAGTTGCATGCGCATAGCTCCCAGCACTTTCCGTACGCCAACTTCTTTGAACCTGGAAGAAGCGCGTGCCACCGACAGGTTTATGTAATTTATGCACGAAATGATCAAAATAAGCAGCGCAATTATACTAAACACATAAATGTTGGTGCGTGTGTTTGAAGCACCATCGTCGTAATACAAATGTACTTTCGACAAAGGCTGTAAATGTGCAACTATGCTTTGCGATGCTGAGGCAAACTTCTGGTTAAAATTGGTCCAAAGGAAGTTTTTAAACTTTCCTTCAAGCCTGCTTGCTGAAGCAGCATCCGCCAATTGAAGATAATGCGAATATTGCCATCCGCCGTTCCAGTTCATGTAGTAGGTTGAGTCGTGATACAAGGTTGAAATGGATGCCACTGCTTCAAATTTAATGGTCGAATTGGTTGGTGCATCTTCCGAAACGCCGGTAACCAGGTAGTTTGTGTTACCATCCATTAAAACCGTTTTGCCGACAGCTTCCGTTTTGCCAAATAGTTTGGTAGCCAGGCTTTTTGATAAAACCATTGAATACGGATTCTGTAATGCCGTTTCCGGATTGCCTGAATTCATTTTAAAAGTAAACATCCTGAAAAAGGATTCATCTGCATATTTCAGACCTGATGTTTTTATACTTTTCTCTCCATGTGTGGCGTATGCTTCGTGGCTACCTGAAACCCGGCAATGGTTTTGTATTTCCGGAAATTGTTTCTGAGCCTCTTCGCTGAACGGCGCGGTAAATTCGGAACTTATGTTTGCAGGATCATCGGATAATCCCGAACTGAAACCTACCCTGTATATGGAATTCAGATTTTTATGAAAATGATCGTACGATGCTTCGGACTGAATATAAACGGCAATCAGAATTACAGCTGCAATACCAATGGCCAGCCCGCCGATATTAATAAAGGAGACAGCTTTAAATTTCCAGATATTTCGCCAGGCGGTAATGAAATAATTTCTTAGCATAACACTTCGTTTATTCAGTCTTTAAAACGATGGCCGGTTTAGTGATGGCAGCTTTTGCCGAGTGATACGACGCTGTTGCAACTGCAGTAACAACAATCACCAGGGCCGAAACTATAAACGGAATTACCGACAGCCCGTTGTTGTAAGGAAATACCTGTAACCAGTTATGCATAAAGTAGTAAGCAACCGGGAAGGCTATGCAGGAAGCAATTAATGCCAGCCAGAGGTAATTTTTTGTGATCAGGATAACCACATCAAGCGTGCTGGATCCCAAAACCCTGCGAATGCTGATTTCCTTCTGTTTCTGTTGGGTGGTGAATGCGGTTAGGCCAAGCAAACCAAGGCAGGTAATCAGGATGGTGAGTATGGAAAAAGCTGCAAATATCTTTCCGCGTTTCTGGTCGGCAACATACTGCGAATTAAAGTCTTCATCCAGGAATTTATACTCAAATGGCAGCTGCGGAAAATACTTTTTCCAGATGGATTCAGCCTGTGCAATGGTTGATTTTATATTGCCCGGATTCATCTTTAACTGAATCCGGTTGTTGTTAGGCGAATAAAATAACAGCAGCGGAGCAATGGGATTATACAACGATTTCTGGTTGAAATCCTTCATTACACCCACTACTTCAACGTAATTGCCCGAAGTGTCGCCAGGGAATTTCACCCGCTTTCCGAGTGGTTCGTCCCACCCGAAATGCTTTACCATAGCTTCGTTTACAACAATGCTGTGCAAGGTATCGGCCAGGGATGAAAAATTACGCCCCTTTACAATTTTAATACCGAGTGTTCCTATAAA
>CAYNVK010000635.1:0-2006 GCA_964400395.1 uncultured Lentimicrobiaceae bacterium
GTTGTATCGTTTCGCATGAACGGGAACATTTCGTCGGAGGGTGTGTTGATCACCGGGCCGGCATTCAGGGCCCGGCCAAAATTATCGTTTGGCGATTTTCGGGTCGACATCCAGATATCTTTTCCACCTTGTCCGTTGGGCAGGTTGCTGGTAAACACCAGGGTGAGTTCGTCGGGGCTGATGGATGGATTGCCAAAAACCGTAGTGCTGTCGCCACCCAGGTCGAGCGCTTTGGGTTCGCCCCAGTTGCGGCCTGCTCGACGTGATACCATAATTTTACATCCCTGCAAGGTGCCTTTGTCGTTCGAACAGCGTGTAAAATACATCTGGTTAAACTTACTGTTCACCGCAGGATTGCCTTCGTTGGCTTCGGTATTAATAATATTCCCGGTTTCAAGTTGTACGGGTGTCGACCACTGGCCTTTGGGATCGAGTTTCGACACAAACAGGTCGCTGAAATTCTGGCCGGTCCAGTTATCCATTTCTTTTCCGGTGGCAGCTTCGCGGGTTGATGTAAATATGATGGTATTATAAAGTTTGTCAGCATAGGTTACCGAGAAGTCCGATTCCTTCGAGTTCAGGATTTTCTCCGGTTTGATTTTGTATTTGGTCGGGTTATCGAGCCATTCCTTGGCCAGGGTACACGATTGCGATCCTATTGGCCCGCGGGGATCTTTGGGTGCTGCATCGGTGTACTTTTCATAATAGGTCTTGGCTTCTGGATATTTCTCATTGGTTTTTAACGCATCGGCCAGGTATAAAAATACCAGCGGGTTCGATTCGGCAAAGCGGGTCTTTGCCAGTCGTTTGTAAGCAGCCTCAGCCTTTTTTGTGTTGTTGGTTATGCGGTAGCATTCAGCTATCTTAAATGATATCTGTTCCTTATCGGGCTTGGCTTTGGCCTTCGACAGTGCTTTTTTATACTTGGTGAGAGCAACATTATACTGCATATTGTTAAAGGCTTCATCGGCTACCTTTAATGCGCGGTTTTGCGCCAAAACAGGAATTGCTGCCAGGCTGAAAATGATTGTAAAAAGCAGGAAGTGTATTCTCATAGGGTATCTGAAAGACAGTACAGAAATAATAATTCAGGATTTCTAAAAAAAACGATTTTCAGTTGGTTTTAGTATTCAGATTTGGCAGTGTTCTGGTTATTCGTTGCAGTTCCCGTTGCAGTTTCGTCGGTAGTAATTATTGGATCAGCCGGGTTTATATGTTGATCTTCAGTAGTTGTTGTTTCAGTTTCGGTATTCATACTGCTCAAAACCTGGGCACGGGTATTGTTAACTTCACGCCTCACGCTTTCAAGTTCCTGGTTAACGCCCGAGTGCGCCGCCTCAATTTCATTTTTCAGTACCGAGGTCTCTTTTTTAAACTCGTTAGTAAGGTCAGTGGATGCTTTTTTCATCTGGTTCATCAGCCTTCCGGCTTTCCGGGCCATTTCCGGCATTTTTTCTGGCCCGAACACCAGGAATACAACCACCAGTATAACAAGTAGTTCGCCACCACTGATATCGAAAAAAAGAAGGATCGGTGATCCGTACATAAGCTGGTGATTTTAAATTACCCTACAAAAGTAATAAACTGCCGGAACTTTATACAATATTAACTTCCTATCCCAAACATTTAGGTGCAAACGCATCAGGCAACTGTTAACATCCTTACCGGGTAATTCCGACTATTTTATCGGGGCGATTAAAATGGATTTTTTGTTAAAAATCTTGTCACCAAATGCTTGTTATTATACATAAATACGATAAATACAGACAATTACACTTAATGAACGTGGTTTATTTAAAAGGAGTATAAATTGCAAATTTTCATATTTGGTTTGTTCAATACATTATTTTTGCCTGTTAATAGATTAACAACAAAGCCTTAATTTTTGTCATCCCAAACGGGCTTTTTTGTTTTTCCGATAATAAGTCAAAATCCATACTTTTCAATTTTTATTTGCCTGTAAAACAGGCGTATAAGTGTAGATGGAAGCTGTTGGTTTTTGATAC
>CAYNVK010000636.1:0-2004 GCA_964400395.1 uncultured Lentimicrobiaceae bacterium
CTCTACATCGGGTCCTTTCGAAAGCCTTATTTCGGCAAATTTATTGCGGAGAAAAGGCACCTTCGAAACAATATCCTCACCCGGCATCCTTTTAAAATTAATACTTGTGAGCACCGACTCAAATTCCATTTTGGGATACTGGTATACCAATGGCAGCATCCGCCTGGCAATACTCAGGTCCAGGTCCTTTTGCCTTATAAACCGCAACAGCGCATAAATTATTTTGTAATCGAATTCGGCTGCAGGCTTGTATTGTCCTTCGACCCATTTCACCGCGTGACCAAAGAATTTTCCGACATATGCCGGGCTGATATCCAGTTCTTGAATGATGCGTTCGATGAGCGGGAAAAGGTTTTTTCTGAAAATATAGGTATAACAGTCTTCGGGCACATTCCAGTTTTTGAGTTGATGATATCGTTCAATTACTTCCTGTGGTTTTTTCTTTCCCAGTCTTTCAATCATCTCGTTTTCGAGTGGTATGGGGGCCGAATCTGTATCGGGGTACATGCGGTCGGCACCCGGCAGCACGCGTTCAAAAATGGTAGTCCCGTTTTCGAAGGATTTGCGGGTTTCCGGCGGAACGCCTGCAAAAGCCATGCGGCAACGTTCTTCAACGGTTTCGAGTGCGGTTTGTATGTCTTCTTCAGGTCCGCGGATAATGAGCTGGGCATCGTTTTCGCCTGGTTTGAGCAAGGCGGCTATTTTTTCCCATTCCGTGGCGGCAAACAATGGATCAATTTCTTCGCTATGTGCCATATTCGGCATTTCGATGCATGCAATTACTTTCAGCCGCTCAACCAGCTCGTTGGCAAAAACCTTGCCGGGTTGCGTGAAATGCGACAGTATCCCTTTAAATCCCGGAAGGTTTACAGCAACCAGTTTCATACCATTGGCTTTTGCTTCTTTGGTGAATCCGTTTTTCGAGTTAAAAACATGAACATCAAGATAGGTATGCGATAGCTTCCATGCTTTGGGATCGGGTATTCGTGTATTGAGCTCGTCGCGTATGGCCAGCAACGCCCATTGGCGGAAACACTCGTTGTGGGTAAGTTCAGGAATCCAGCGGCTGTGTGCCACGCCTTTTATCTCAACCCGGGTTCCGCCTTTACAGCTTACATTAACATCCTGCCTGCCGGCTCCCATCCCGGTGCGCACCTTGCCGGTGCTTCGCCCCAGGAAACGGATATAATTGCATGCTTCCTTCACTTCATCGGGGTTAGTCATATCCGGGTATGTTACAGTCTCAATCAGCGGCATGCCGAGCCTGTCGGTACGGTACACCCTGGTGTGGCCAATGTCGCTTACTTCGCGGCACGAGTCCTCTTCGAGGCTGAGCTGTATCAGTCTTACCTTTTTGTTTTTGAGCGGAATTTCGCCTTCAACGCCGATAATGGCTGTGCGCTGAAAACCTGTCGGGATGCTCCCGTCGAGGTATTGTTTGCGGGTAATATGCACTTCGCCAACAATATTGAGTTTCGATACCAGCGATATTTCGATGGCATGCTCCAGGGCCTGCCTGTTCAGCGGAAATGGAGGTGTATCGTCGACCTCGTAAGTGCAGGTCGATTTGCTTTTAAGCCTGTAGATAATATTTTTACGGGTTTTAAACTCCATGAGGGCTGTGCCATCATACTCGCCAAGTTCACTGAGGGTAGGCCTCATATGGCGTACAACTTCTGCATCAAAATCACCGGGTTTCTGGAACACTCCGGCCGGGCAGCGGCAAAACAGTTTCTGTTCTGTTTTCAGCTGCTGGTGTACTTCCAGTCCCGACATAAAGCCTATCCTGTTGTAGGTTTCCTGCGTTGCCTCTTTGCGTGTAACGTAGCCAATCCGTTTCTTTGTTTCTTCGTAATTGAGTTTTGGATCTGTATGCTGAGCCATCTGATAGAAAAGTTTAAAACGGCTCAAACCTACATGAAAAAAATCTATTTCACAAACACCAATGAAAAATTCATGTAGGTTCCCTCTGACCTATTTATTCAAATTATTTTCAGAGGAAAT
>CAYNVK010000637.1:0-2001 GCA_964400395.1 uncultured Lentimicrobiaceae bacterium
AATATTGAAAATTCGCCTGCCATACCCGAAGGGAGCAAAATATTGTACAAGGATTCTGATTTCCTGGACGCATACAAATGGCAGATACTGGCAGTATTGTTGTTTATTATTATCGAAAGTTTAATTGTAGTTTACCTTTTCAGGATCAACCGCAGGCAAAAGGAAATTATGAAACAAAAAGCTGAAGCCGAATTCCTGTATCGAAAAATTCTAAGGGAAGAAAGATTACAACGCATGGCAGAACTCACAGCTTCCTTGTCGCACGAACTCAATCAACCACTCACCGCTACAGTTTACAATGCCCAGGCTGTAAAGCGCTGGGTTAATTCGGAAAATCCTGACGTGGAGAAAATTAACGACATCCTTGATCATATTATTAAAGATAATAAACGGGCAGGTGGCATTATCAGCAGCATACGGAGCCTCATGAAACTCGAGTCCCGCGAAAAGGAAAGTGTGAGCCTCAACAATGTAATACAGGATACTGTGAGGTTATGTTTCGCTGATACTAACCAGCATCATGTATCAGTTGAAGTTTCTGTACCCGAAAAACCAGTGTTTGTTTTGGGCGACAGGATTCAGCTTCAGCAGGTTATGCTTAATTTTATTTCGAATGCCAACAACGCGATGGTAAAAATGACTGCCGGCGAACGAAGGATAACAATTTCGCTGAAAGAGCTTGAAAATTGGGCCGTGGTTTCTGTCAGCGATACAGGACCGGGCATCGACGAAAAAATTAAAGACCGGATTTTTAAACCCTTTATTACCTCGGGGGAGAATGGATTCGGAATAGGGCTGGCATTAAGCCATACTATTATTGAGAACCACGACGGTAAAATTTTTGCCAAAAACCTGCCGGGCGGGGGTGCCGAGTTTTCATTTAGTTTAAAAATAAAAAACGCATAGCAAAATTCTATATCAAAGTCATAAATCAGGCTGCCTCGTATATTTTCAGTAATTTTGAGGTTACCAATAATTCTTAGCATATCATAAAATTGTATTAAAAACGGCAAAATGAATCCGCAGGCTGAAACCATCTTTATTATTGACGACGAAGAATCCATAAGGCAGGCGCTTTCTGCTTACCTCGAATCCTGCGGATATCAGGTAGAAACTTTTGGCAGCTCAGAGGACTTCCTGGCGCGCAACACATACACGGGTATTGGCTGCCTGGTACTGGATGTGAACCTGAACGGGAAATCGGGCCTCGAACTTCAGGAAGAACTTTTTTCGGATCAATCCATACTACCCATTATATTTATTAGCGGACTTGGCAACATACAAATGAGCGTAAGGGCTTTAAAAAAAGGCGCCGTTAATTTTCTCGAAAAGCCATTTAGCGAGGAGGAGTTACTAGATTCAATAAATGAAGCCCTCTCCCTGAGCCGCCAGCTTAAACTGCAAAGAGACGAATCGCAACTGGCACAGCACCTCATAAGCCTGCTTACCTCGCGCGAACTGGAAGTGCTCAGGTACAGCATGAGTGGTTTATTGAACAAGCAAGTGGCTACAGAACTCAATATTGCCGAACAAACCGTGAAACACCACAGGCAGAGTATCAGCGAAAAACTCAATGTGAAGTCGATGCCCGAAATGATCCGCATTGCTGAAAAAGCCGGAGTTCGCTCATTTCTTGAAGATGAAGACCAGTCGCATTTACAAAAATATTTTTCCAGGCCTCAAAACAGGCACTAACCGGTTTAGCCCTATTTACAATCATCGTATTATTAAATTCAGTTTTACGAAACTTGAACCTGCATTCAGGCAGCACCCGATAAGCAACCGGTAGCACCGAGCTACAGCTTTCTTCAGATCCACAGAGTGTATTAACGGAATCCCGCCAATGGCCATCGTCTTCAGTCTAACTAAACAAACCCCGGTACTGTAAAGGAATTCTTGTTTTTTGAAGGGTGTATACTCTTCATTCTACCGCAATTCAAATTATCATAATTACACAAACTGCTTCACAGCCATTGTGCCGGCTATGATGGAACTAAAGTG
>CAYNVK010000638.1:0-1997 GCA_964400395.1 uncultured Lentimicrobiaceae bacterium
CTTTGTCAAGCGCATGTTGTGCATTTTGCTTTAGGAGCAAGTTAAACCTCAGCAGTAATATCATTGAGAATGAGATAACAAACCAGCTAATACAAACCACTTCAACCAATCTGAAATTTGCGATCAGCGTTTGGTGTATTAACGCGATATTAATGTTAAAACTGAATTCAGGGACTGTCAAAAGATATAACAGCAAAAGTGGAATAGCTCCCGCGATTACATAGCGAATGGTTTTTTCCTGGTTACGGATAAAAAGCAATAGTGTAATTATTAAACAAATCGGAACTAATATAAATGCTACAAAAGATCCAATAATTGAAACAGAATTTGTAGATGAAAAGAGTTTTGCGATGAGAGGTAAAAAAATTGCAATAACGTTCATAATACCCAAAACGGCCAGCAACTTATCCCATCGGGGGTATGACTTTGCAGTATGTAAAAATTCCCTAAAGAATAAAATTAAGAAATACGGAATAAATGCCCATGCAAGACTCAAATAGCTTGTTAAACTTGCTATATCTGGATGTGCATATTGAAAATAAATCCCTGCTATGTTATATAATCGGTTGATCCCCAGAAATAAAGAAAATAAAGCGAAATACAGGTAAACTTTTTCATGTACAATCCTGTAAAAGAACAGGTTTAAAAAAATGGTCAGAAAAAGCAATCCCAAAACAAATGCTTCCTGCATATGATAAGGTTCAAAACGCAAGCTGTTATCTATTTTTTCAATATAGTCTTCTCGAATAACTGCTTCTGTTCCTGCAATGTAAATATCAAAGTTGGCAGGAAACCCCTTTTGTTTATTTTCAATTCTCTGGTAAACAAGATATCCTTCGCCGGGTTTAAGAATAATCGGTATGATGTTCACAGATTTTAAACCGTCTTTTTTATACAATTCCCTGCTGGAACCTGAACTGTAATGCATCCAACCACCAAGGGGTTTCCGCAAATAAAAATCATCATATCCTGACATGGAGTTAAGTGATATTTTTGCTTCGCGATCAGTTGCATTTTTTATCTGGTACCTTAACCAATAGACATTTTCAACAGTATCAGCATTTGTGGTTTGACCGCGGTAATAAAAATGGTCAGCCAGCGGGAGCTTGCTTACGTCATCAATTTTCAATTTACCACTTTTGTCGGGAAGCATTTGCCAAAATTGGTTCGACACGATTTGCAGATATGCTGTATCTGTTTTTATTTCATAAACAGGAGGCAGGCTGTTTTGCGCAGTCGCATCCTGAAAGACTGTAAATAATATTACAAGAAGAGCTATAGTTTTTTCCATTATTTTGGGTTTATAGGTAAAAGAATTATAAACTCCGAGCCAGCACCTTCCTTAGTCTCCACTTTTAACTCGCCGCCATGTACCTTTACAATGTCATACGCCAACGAAAGCCCCAAACCGGTTCCCTGCCCGCTGGGTTTTGTAGTAAAGAACGGCTGGAAAATTTTGTCGAGCACTTTCAATGGAATTCCATTGCCATTATCGGCTACTCTGATTTCGACTTTACCGCCGGACTTGCGTGTACTAACCGTAACCATTGGCTCATAGCCTGATGGATTCTGCTGCTTTTTTTCAGTAACCGCATAAAAAGCATTCGTAATCAGGTTGAGGATCACCCGGCCTATATCCTGGGGAACAATATCAATTTTACCAGCATTCTCATCAAAATCAGTTTTCAGGGATACGTTAAAAGACTTGTCTTTGGCTCTTAAACCGTGGTAAGCCAGGCGCAGGTATTCATCGGCCAATGCATTGATGAGGGTTGGCTCTTTTGCTCCATTGCTGATCCTGCTGTGTTGCAGCATGCCTTTTACGATGGCATCGGCACGTTTGCCGTGATGGTTGATTTTTTCAAGGTTTTGCCTGATGTCGGTAGCGATAGCCCTGGCTTCGGTAAAATTACCTTTAACCAGTTCCTCTTCCATTTCTTCTATCAGTTCGCTGCTTACTTCTGAGAAATTATTAACGAAGTTGAGCGGATTTTGTA